>NZ_JADEWU010000030.1:0-59005 GCF_015207485.1 Planktothrix mougeotii LEGE 06226 | reverse complement strand
GGTATTGGTGGCTTTAGTGTTATTAACGAGCGTAATTGCCCGATTTGCGACTCGTCAAAAACAGTTTTAAGTCTAAGCTTTAAACCCGAAATGATAATGGCTAGGTTACTTGATTTTGGGTAACTTTAACCTGTAATTAGACGGTCATCAGAATTTTGTATGAATTGATGAAAATACTTAATTTTGATGTGGATTTTTTAATTATTGTATCCTTTAAGGAGTTAATCTCATGTACGATGTTCATCAGTATGCCTCGGTAGAAATGGAAACGGTCATCCAAACCGAAAATATTGATATCTATTATGGCAATTTCAAGGCTGTTCGGGGCGTTTGTTTAGACATTCCTAAAAATAGAGTTACGGCTTTTATTGGGCCGTCAGGTTGTGGAAAGAGTACGATTTTACGCTGTTTTAATCGCCTTAATGATTTAATTCAAGGATTTCGATTAAAGGGAAATATATTCTATCATAATCAAAATCTGTATGCCCCTAATGTTGATCCCGTAGAAGTTCGTCGTCGCATTGGGATGGTGTTTCAAAAACCCAATCCTTTCCCCAAATCAATTTATGATAATATTGCCTACGGAGTCCGGGTAAATGGATTAGCTAAAAATAAAGCCCAATTAGATGAAATTGTTGAAAAATCTCTGCGTCAAGCGGTATTATGGGATGAGGTAAAAGATAAACTGGGTCAAAGTGGTTTTGCTTTATCAGGCGGTCAGCAACAACGACTTTGTATTGCGCGGGCGATCGCTATTAATCCTGATGTTGTGTTAATGGATGAACCCTGTGCTTCTTTAGACCCCATTTCTACTTTAGCCGTTGAAGATTTACTTCACGAACTCAAACAAAATTACACCATTATTATTGTTACCCACAATATGCAGCAAGCCACACGGGTTGCAGATATGACGGCATTTTTTAACGCCAAAGCCATAGAAGGTGGAAAACGCTTTGGCTATTTAGTCGAATATGATGACACCCAAACCATTTTCCAAAATCCCAAAGAAGAAGCCACTCAACAATACGTTAGTGGTCGGTTTGGATAATCAGTTATCAGTTATCAGTTATCAGTTATCAGTTATCAGTTATCAGTTATCGGTTATCAGTTATCGGTTATCGGTTATCAGTTATCAGTTATCAGTTATCAGTTATCAGTTATCAGTAGGCAAGTTTTTAGTCTTTGACCATTACTATTGACCCTGAACAAGACACTATAAACTCCTGACTATTAACTGATCAGCTGCTCGTGCATTTAAACTGTATATTCTAGGGAGCGTCCCCGTTCCCACCACAAGGAATTGGCAATTTCCTCATCACAATTCTAGCTACTGAGCAGCTTAACTGATGACTGATCACTGATAACTGATAACTGATTACGGGTTTTTAATCCATTGACGTAGGAGATTATCTTTAACCATGCTTTGGCATAACAATTCGATTAAATAATCTTGGGCTTCTTCTAAATTTAAGGTTTTGACTTGTTCTCTTAGAACTTGTAACTTGAATTGTTGTTCAAGACTGAGGTTTGCAGGCGTTTTCATATTCACTCCTCTGACTAAGTTGTGCAAATCACGAAGATTTGGACTGACTAAGTTGACCTGTATCACACTAAATGTAAATTATCGTAACAACAACTTGACAAACTGTCCATAATGCACATTTTGAAATTAATCTCTGTTGCGAAAATTCACAATAAACTCAGAATCGACTTATCATAAAGGGTGAAACCAAGAAACATCAATGAATGAAGGGATTTTAACCGTGATGGATGCAATGGAATTTTTTCGCAAAAGTGCGGGCACATGGCGATCGCAACGAACCACTCACCATTTAGCCTTTAGACAAGCGGAGAAAGGATTTTCAGATATTCAAGTCACCAGCTTAGATGCAGGCGATCCTAGAGTCATCGAAATTTGTCAGATGCACGAAGTTGACCCCAGTTTAGCCGCCGGGGGTGCTTATGTGACTTGGGCGGGTGAAATGGCCTGGGATAAAGACGATGAAAACCACAAAGGATCAACAGTATTTGCTATTGTTCCTGATGCTGAAAATCCTCGTAAAGGCAAAATGTTGCGAGAACGGGGTTATGCGGAAATTATGCCCGTTGCAGGTCAGTTTGAAATGGATGAAGATGATGCCTTAATTTTAATCACTGAATATGAAACCATGAGTTCTATTGAACGCTTTTGGTTTGTCGGTTCAGATGTGCGAATGCGAACCAGCGCTGTTAAACGATTTGGCGGGTTCAATACTTCAACATTTTGTACCGAAATTCGAGTTAATCCTGATGCTGAAACCCCATCAGAATCAACTTCTGAAAATAGCCAATTTTATTCGGCTTTCGGTTGGTAATATGAAATCCTCAAATTTTGGCTACGCATCCGTCCCTGTAGAGACGCGCCATGGCGCGTCTCTACGTGGATTTTAGGATCTCATCTTGAGTATTAATTTAAGGACTTCATATCATTTCGTAGGGTGGGTAAGCGCAGCGCACCCACCTAATTTTTACTAATTTTTACCAAATCCAACAGGTTTTTGCTGCCGTTTTTGTTTCCCTAACAATTGCATTATCTCATCCGCATAACGACCTTGACGCAATAATTCTGCCATCATCGTCATCGGTTTATTAATATGAGTAAAAAAAGCTTTATATCCCGCACACAAATAATTTAAACCTGCTTCTCCCTCTGGAGTTTCAATAAAACGATTTTTCGGACAACCCCCATTACAAGCAAAACGTACCTCACAGTTCCGACAATAGTTTGGTAAAGAATTAAATTTAGCTTGACCAAATTGATATTGTTGTTCAGATGCAATTAACTCAATCATCGGTGTTTCCTGAATATTACCGAGTTTGTAGTTAGGTTCCACAAAATGATCACAGGAATAGAGATCGCCATTATGTTCTAAAGCTAAAGCAGTTCCGCAGGTTTTAGAAAAAATACAAACCCCCGGTTGCACACCCACCCAATTCGCTAGAGCAGAATCAAAATGTTGAATAAAAATTTTACCCACATCTCGCCGCACCCACTCATCAAAAATAGTGATTAAAAATGTTCCAAACTGTTCAGGTTTAACGGAACGTTCTGTAACTTGATTTCCTGATTGAATTAACGTTGAACCATCTGTGTTAACTCGTTCAATAATTGGAATAAATTGGATAAATTCAACCCCTAAATTATCTCGAAAAAAGCGATAAACTTCTAAGGGATGATCACTATTAACAGCATGAACGGTACAGAGAATATTAACATCAACCTGATATTTTTTTAAGATTTTCCAACCCTGCATCACCTGTTCAAAACTACCCCGTCCCCGCTTATCCACCCGATAGACATCATGGAAGGGTTGGGGGCCATCAATACTCAGTCCAATTAAGAAATTGTGCTGTTTAAAAAATCGTCCCCACTGATCATCAAGTTGGGTTCCATTCGTTTGCAGAGTATGAATAATCTGTTGTCCGGGTTTCTTGTATTTTTCAACTAATTCTAGCGATCGCTCAAAAAATTCTAACCCCATTAATGTTGGTTCTCCCCCCTGCCAAGCAACCGTCACCTCTGGGGTTTGATGGGATTCTAATAACTGTTGAATATAGCACTCTAACACCCCATCAACCATGCGAAACTTGCTCCCTGGATAAAGCTGTTCTTTAGCCAAAAAGAAGCAATATTGACAATCTAAATTACAAATTGCCCCAGTGGGTTTTGCCAACAAATGAAAAGCCGGAGGCGCGTTTTTTGGTCGAGTTCCCATAATCTGTAGGGGCGGGGTTTTCCCGCCCATATTAAGTCAGTCGATCTGTACAGCAAATCAGCCTACTGTCGTGCCATGATAATTTTCAATTGATCTTCAGGATTAATCAAATGGTCGTGGTTATCTGTCCCCACATCAAGCTGCACCCAATCAATTTTCCCTCTAAATCGACTACTGTGAAAAGTGTAGTCAGGGCTTACAGGTGTACCCGACTCATAGCCAATATCGGTAGTTTCGTCTGCGGAAAAAATGAACGCTTGAGTATGTTCCACACGACCCGTCCCCACAGGCTGACCGTCGTAGTAAAGCGTGACATTACCACCCTTACCTAAACCGCCTCCATCGTAAGCGAACTCCATTCGCACTTGATGTTGACCGGGGGGGATGGGTTGTTCAGCTTCAGTGACAAAACTCTGGATACCCAGAACGTTATAGACAAACTTGGCTTTTCCTTCATGGGTATAGACACTCCAACCTCCAAACCGACCGCCTTGGGCAATAATCACCCCTTCTGCTCCCTCTGAGGGAACTTGCAGTTGGGAGGTGACAGCGAAGGATTTGTTCTTAATATTAACAACACTATTTTCCGAAAGGCGTCCCATCCCCGCAAAGAACAACTGGGAGTTACCTTTAATTAAGGTTGGTCGTCCTGCAATGGCGGGATCACAGCGTTCCACTTGGCGATCATCCAAAGGCAGAACATTATATTTAACCGCCTCTATCAGAAATTGACGTTGTAGTTCGTGCAATTTCTCTGGCATTTCTTGAGACAGATCATGGGCCTGTGTCCAGTCTTTGCTGCCGTCGTACAGTTCCCAGATATCCTCATCAAAGGGTAGCATTTTTTGATTCGTCATCACCCAGGGGGTACGGTGTTTAGTAACGGCACTCCATCCTTTATAGTAGATACCTCGGTTGCCAAACATCTCAAAATACTGCACCTCATGGCGTTCTGGAGCATTGGCATCATTGAAACTATAAACCATGCTTGTGCCTTCATAGGGGCTTTGTTGCACCCCATTAACCAGAGTGGGTTCAGGAATTCCCGCTAACTCCAGAATGGTTGGAGCAATATCAATTACATGGCAAAACTGGTTACGGATGCCGCCTTTTTCCTCAATTTTCGTCGGCCAATGGACAATCGTACCGTTGCGAGTGCCTCCCCAGTGGGATGCGACTTGTTTTGTCCATTGGTAGGGGGTATCCATTGCCCAAGCCCAACCGACGGCATAGTGGTTATAGGACTCAGGAGAACCAAATTCATCTAATTTGGATAACAAGAACTCTGGGGTTTCCAGGGCTGCCATGCCGTTGAAATTCGCCATCTCATTAAACGCCCCTTGGAGGGTTCCCTCGGCGGATGCTCCGTTATCGCCAACAATCACATAAACGAGAGTTTCATCGAGGATGCCTAACCGTTCTAGGGTGTCGATGACTCGCCCGACGTGATAGTCGGTGTGTTCCAGAAAGGCGGCATAAACCTCCATCTCCCGTTCCAACACGGGTTTAAGTTGGGGGTTCATGTCGTCCCAAGCGGGAATTTCTGCATGGCGTTGAGTCAGTTGGGCATCGGGTGGGATGACTCCGAGTTCTTTCTGTTTAGCAAAGGTGATTTCACGTTGTTGATCCCAACCATGAGCAAACTTCCCTTTGTACTTTTCGATCCACTCCTTGGGAACGTGATGGGGGGCGTGGGTTGCACCGGGAGCAAAGTACATAAAGAAGGGTTTATCAGCCATCAGGGCTTTTTGTTGACTGATCCAAGCGATCGCTTTATCTGCCAAATCTTCCGTTAAGTGATAGCCTTCCTCTGGTGTTTTAGGAGGTTCTATCGGTGTTGTGCCTTCATAGAGGGCGGGTTCCCATTGATTATTTTCTCCGCCAATGAAGCCATAGAAATACTCAAAACCCCCGCCTCCCGTTGGCCAGCCATCAAACGGCCCCATCGGGGAGGTTTGCCAAACGGGGACTTCATGACACTTCCCTAAATAAGCGGTTGAGTAGCCATTCAATTTCAGGGTTTCTGCGAGGGGCGCTTTAGTGTTGGGACGCACGGAACTGTAACCTGGGGCGGCGGTGGCGGTTTCCGTAATATTACCCATACCGACGGAATGATGGTTGCGTCCGGTGAGTAACGCTTGTCGGGTGGGAGCGCAAAGGGCGGTGGTGTGAAAACGGGTGTATTTCAGTCCTTGGGATGCGAGTTTCTCGAAGGTGGGGGTATTGCAAGGGCCACCGAAGGCACTGGAAGCGCCAAAACCCACATCATCTAGTAACACAATTAATACATTAGGGGCGTCTGCGGGGGGACGCAGATCTCGAATGGGGGGATATTGGGTATCTGGATCTTTGGCGTCGTAAGTGGTGATACCGATATGGGTTCGGTCAGGAATGGGGAGAATTTGGCGTTGAATGCGATCGCTTTCTGTCATAAGTAATTATTCCCTCTAAACAGGTGTAAATATCTGGATGTCTAACAATTATTGTCACCGATTCCCTATCGGAATTAAAGCTATCTTTACTCAATTTAATGTAGTAAGAGGGTTGGGAGGGACGCCACCCCTACGATAAAATCTGACAATCTTGGTGGGAATTTATAGAGGGTTGGAAGGGATGCCGCCCCTGCGATCAAACGTTAATAGCAGAAGAATTAGAACAATTACCCAATACACAGTTATCAGAGTCAGATGGTTAATAATTAAACCCTATTTTTGTAGGGGCGAGGTCGCCTCGCCCAACCTGGTTTGAAGGTTTTATCCCTCCTGATATAGTTCTTTAACTTATTGCTCCTATTAATCAATTAGCGATCGCACATCGAAAATAACTTGACGAATACTTAATTATTGCCTACAATCAAGATTAACAGATATCTCTATAATTTCAAAGTTATGGAACCTTTCGTTACGGCGGCGGTAGCATTAGGAATGGTAGTCGGAACAAAAGCCTTAGAGAAAACAGGTGAAAAACTTGGTGAAACTCTGTTTGAAGAATCGAAACAATTATTAACAGAACTTAAACAAGAAAGTCCCATTACAGTAACAGCAATTAAACAGGCATCCAATCAGCCAGTAAATTATAGTGAAGCAATTTCAGCCCTTCAATCCGCAGCCCAAAATAATCCTAAATTACGTCAAAAGCTAGAAATTTTAGCTCAACTTGGGCAAAAGAATCCTTATATTCAAGAAGTTGTAACTGAGTTCAAATCTAATCCAACTATGAATTTGGAAACATGATTGCAATTAACGGATTAATTCAGATATTACAATCTCCTAGAGATGAAGAAACTCAATGGATAATTGCTAGGACTCTGAGAAAAATTGACACTAGGAATGAGTTTGCAATACAGAAGTTAATAGAGATATTGGAAAGCACTAAGGATGAAGGAATTCGTTATCAGGTTGCCAATACGTTAGGAGAAGTTACCGTTGATAATGAGTTAGCAATACGGGAGTTAATTCGTGTCTTAGAAACCACTGAAAATGAAGATACTCCCTGGAAAGTTGCGTATAGTTTACGGAAAATCATTAAAACACAAAAACAATATGCAGATGTGGTTTTTGCCCTCAACCATAATCTCACTGATGAAGTTTACGAGAATAATTCTAATCTCTATATAAAGTGCTATGAACTCCTCTGGCAATGCGCCCAAAATCTACCTTATCCCAAATTTTATCAAGCATGGCATCACAACACCCTAACGCCCCATCCTGAAGTTGACGATAATACCCCCGTTGGCAATACCCGAACCGTGCGACAATTAGAACAACAAATTACCGATATTTCTACCCAACTGTCTCACCTCCCCCTCCACTGCATCAACATCAACAAACTATTAACCCTCAACACCGAAAGCAAGTTTGTTCAAGCCTTTTGTAACCGTCTCTATCAAGAACTATTACCCAATGAAACCCCTCCCGAAGTGCAGACTGTCACCAACTTAGAAAGGAAAATTATCCACCTAAAACAGCAACTCCAAACCCCCCAACTGTTCATTCTGTTACTCACAGACGGGACACCCACCCCCGAAGTTCTCGACTGTTGCGACTATCTCACGGAAGTCTTACACCTCGGTTGGGTGACACCTGACCCCCTGCCGTTACCACCCCCGCAACGTTCCTTTGTGGCGTCGCAGGAGAATTTATTAACAGCAGTTGAAAGTTGGGTTAGGGAATATTAGCAGGTGTGTGGAACAGGCATCTTGCCTGTTAAATCCTGTTAAATCCTGTTAAGTCGGGTTTCGGGTGGGAGACATTTTAAAATCAAAAAAAGTTAGCTTATTTTATTAAAAGCTTAACGTTACAAACTTTGATAACAGAACTTGGAGAAGAATGTCAAATTGTTATTCAGGTTTTAGATAATATAAAATTAAGACAAGTGAAAAATTAAGCAATACTGAAAAGGAAGATAGTTTAGCCGAATTATTAGCAGCTAAGACTCTATTGATAAAAACGAGACAAGAAACCCAGTTGTTAGAATGGCAGGTATTGACTCAGACTCAAAAACAGGGTTGACCCCGGCAAGGCATCGCCGGGACACCTATCCATACCGAACTCCGGCTCAGGCTTTGCGCTGCCAGGATGGGGGCACGATCACGCCGCGCCGTACCGCCAGAATCAGCACGACCACACTGAACGTGAGACTTACCAGCATGGCGATCAGCGATCCCTCCAAGCCAGCGTTGCCACCAGTCAGAAATTCTGGGCCTGTGATAATGGTCTTAAACAGTCCCTTCGCCTCATTACCGGAAATGTTGATCGAGTAAATTAGGCCCATCGTGTAGTTCCATGCCATGTGGAGACCAATGCCCATCCATAGGCGGCGGGTGAGCATATAGGGCGCCGCCAGCATCGGGCCGAACATGAGGACGATCGCTGCGATGCCTGTGAGGGTTTCACCTTCGTTCCCCAGGTGTATGAGACCGAATGCCACGGACGAGAGCACCAGCGCGACCCAACCGCCAAACACACCCTCAAGAATGCGAAACACCACGCCCCGGAACATCAGTTCCTCGGAAATGGGTACCAGTAGCACAAACCCTCTCACCGCCAGTGGGTTTTGCCAACTGTCGATCCCCTCAATTCGGTAGATGCCGAGAGCCATCGCGATCAAAACGCAGAGGGTGATCAGTCCGAAGCCGAGCAACAGACCGATGCCGAGTTCGCGACCCTTGCGGGGCAGAGCCAGTTCGCTGACCCGTCGGCGTTCCACAAAATGCCCCCAACTGAAATATACGAGCATCAGGTTCGCGACGATCAACACGCCCCCAATTAGGGATTGCGCCTGGTTTTGGAAAATTGTCGGTGAAATCAGATATGCGAAGCCAAAGTCCTTCGCCTTGGACATGAGGTAGTAGAGCACCAGCAGGCTGACGAACGGGTTACGCAGAATACGCAGTAACTGGCGAATTTTTGCATCAGTTCCTATATCCATCTTTAAATCAGTTTGTGTCTCCATTAATCATCTCCGGTTAAAACAAATTAGTAATGGGTAATGGGTTTATGGATAGTTGGTGTTGATTGATTGGCAAACCGTGATTCATCGTTAGTTTAGAAAAGTTTTTCTATTACCCATTACCCCCACAAATTCAATCGATTAACGAAATCAAAATTGTTATTGCGTTGGGACGATTGCCAGCCACAAGTAAGCCAGATAGAGCAGCACCATCACCAATCGCGTATACGCTTAAATCTTTCACCTGGGGATCATCGAAAACGGCGGCTAATGCTTGCTGGGCTTTGTCCTGATCTTCGGTGTCCTCCATCAGCAGAATCGGGACATGGTTTGCGGCGGTTGAATTTGCAATCGCCCGCAGTTCTGCCACAATATTGGGTTCGATTCCCACTGGACGGACATAGACCCGTTTCCAGGGACTCATCCAGGCTGTTTCGCCGTACCGTTCCCAGAGTTGACCGACAAAGTGTTTGTAAACCCGCACAGCGACGGATTCCAGGTCTGTTCCTGGCTCGATGGCTTCATCAAACACCGCACTGCCAAATCCAGCCTGACTCGGAGTGCCATACAACGTCATCAAATTGGTTACGTCAGCAGAGGGTGTCATCAATGAAGTCATCCGATTTAGGGGGTTACATCCAAAGTTGCGATCGCGTTGGCGTTTTGTGCGGTTATGTAGGTCGTTTGCGTTCTGCGACCATAGGCTTGGACAGATTCTTGTCTCTATAAAAAGGGAAATACTTTCAAAACCACAACTGGCTTTGAGACAAGAACGAATATCATTGTTAACCTAAAATCTTGATGTTCTCGGATTCTTCATGAAAAATTACATCTTTTGATAGATGTGAAAGTTTTCAGATTTATTAACAGAGTTTTAGACGCGCTGCATGGGTGGCTGTTGCCATGTTCCTTCAAGGGCTTCAGACTTAGGCCAATACAAACGCATCACGCAAAAGAATGACCCTTTGGGGGCGGGTAGCCAGTTCGCTTCTTCATCTGCGCCCGGTGACTCGTTTTGAATATAAAAGGTGATACCCCCCTGTGAATCTTGCTTAAATTGAGCCATCATCCGAGAATTGAGCAGATAGCGGTTGAGGGGATTAGCCACCAGGAGACTCGACGGAAGTTCATACAGGGTGAGTGACCAGAACGCATTCACGGGGGGCAATTGTCCCGGTGCAAGGTAGAGGGTATAACGATTAGCTCCATTCAGCATTTGTTCCTCACTATCAACCGAATAGATCGGATACATCGCTTCCTGCTTAGAATTCCCATAAATGCCGAGAATGGCAGCAGCCATGCGGTAGCGATAGTTATTCTTCAGATAGTCCCGTGTGCCGAATAGATCGCCAGAGGTGACTTCCTTAGCATCAATGCGATGCTTGAGGTTGGCGAATTCTGCCCAAGCATCGGCAATTCCTTCCTCGATGGCGGTCTTGAGATCGGGGGAGAGATTCTTGACATCAAAAGTCATTCCCGCACCGACACCAATCTTGGCAAACCGCGCCCTGAGTTCTTCCTCCGAGGGATGGGTCGGACAAAACTCTAATATGAAATTCAGGATTTTGAAGAAGTCGAGGGATGTCCGTTGCTCGTCATGGGTCAGAGGTTTAATGAAATCAATGGTCGGTGCTGTTGGCGGTGCAGACTGTCCCAGAAAGACGGAGAGCGGCTGTACCTGATATTGCCCTTGAATGTGTTTGACTTGATCGAGATCATCCGGGCTGAAAAGCTGTGTGCGATAGGTTGCGATCGCTAACTCCGTTTCCGACCGGATCACTTTCTTAATATTACTGGGGATCTCACCTTGCCAGTTCGGTGCAGCGATCAGGAAATGACCCCCTTCATTACCCGTAGCGCGACTTCCAATATAGTCGAAATTAAACGTATAAAGATCGATCAGTTGAATGCTGAAATAGCGCTCCGGTTCGATATCCGGTACGGTGAGGACGATCGGTTCTGTACGCAGATCCAAACCGAGCATCGAGTAAGGGGTGTCTGAGTTGGGGGTCTGAACTGCCTTATCTTCCGGTGTAAAGACACGAGCAATATTGCAAATTTGGTTCCAAGGTGCTTTATATTCAGGATTTTTTTGATCCACAAAGTAGGCGTATTGGATGCGGTAGCTGTCTACCATTGGGAAGCCGTAAATATAAGCTTCCTTAGCGATCGCACGGACTTCAGACGGATTGTTAGTTTGCATATCGGTTGATCTTAAAGATTTAATTCCCGATTCTAGGTCTGGTTTAATTTTATCTTTTAGGGATAATATCTAACCATTGTCATTATTAATAGCTACCCAATTATTCCACCTAACCTATGATGAATCAACCCCCCAACAACTCAGAAACCCATAAACAGCTTTCTACCAATGAATTAGCTGAAGATCGCACCGAACTTGCTAAATACCGCAGTCGCGCCGCCGCCGATCGCACGTTAATGGCGTGGATACGCACGTCTTTATCCTTAATTGGTTTTGGTTTTGGGATTCCAACTATTGTTAGAACCATTGAACAAACCCGCCTGACTCCTAGACTTGATCCGGTGCGATTTTCTGTTATTGTGGGACTGGCTTTTATTGGTACGGGGATGTTAGGAATGGCTTTAGGGTTAAGGGAACATCGGCAATTACTTCAACAAATCGAAAGCGATCGCTATACTTACGAAACCTCCCGCAGTGCAGAAATTATCGGCGTTGCTTTACTGGTGATTGGGTTCATCAGTTTTATTGGGGTGATCGTTAAATCCCTGATGTTTTAATTGTATTATCAAAAAAACTTTAAACCCGTACAAAAAACCAGATGAAATCAGCTTTAACGTCTTGTTTCAGTTTATTAACTTTTCTAGCGGTTACTCCCGCTTGGGCGAGTTCCGTTAATCTGGATTCTGAACAAAACCTCTCCTCTGTTTTTTCAGAAGACGCTCCCCAGTTTTTAATTCATTCTGATTTGCATTTTTCCAGTGATCCAACTTCCGTTAAGTTTAATTCAGTTTCGGTTGAGAAAATTGCGATCGCCACTTCTTCCCCTTCACCACAAACTACTACCCAAAACGCAGAAAATTTTAAACTTTATCAACTGAATTCAACTCTTTTAAATTCTAATACTAATGCAGCCGATTTGCAACTAAATCAACCGAAAAAAGAAGATGAGAGTTTATCAAATTTAGAACAAGATCCAATCAACTTTGATCAGATTATTAGTCAAGCCTTGGCGGAAGAGTCCCAAAGTTCTACTCCTACAACTGAACAACCACAGCCCAGTAACGGATGGCGATTTGAAGTTGAACCGATGTTATTTGTGCCTTTCAATATTGATGGTTATGCCATTGTTGGAGAAGGCGCGAGCGTTAATCGAGTTGTTTTAGTAGACTTAATTACGGCTGAAGTTACCAGTCGGATTTTAAATCAATTACCCCCAGATTTAATTGAACAAGCGGTTGATCGAGTATTAGAACGATTACCTTTTGATCGCAGCAATACTCGATTAGAAGATCGCATTGCTCAAGAAGTCCGAGAACGGTTACAACAACGGGGACAAAACCTAACAGAACGGTTAGAAACTCAGATTCGGGAAGGAGTACAAACCATTGTAGATCGAGTTCCTCCCGGTCAAGTTCCCGTTGAAGTTGATTTTAATATTGGGTTAGGAGATATTCTGGATTTCAATAAAATTTTAGAGTTAGGAACTCGTGTAGAAGCGTGGAATGGAGATATCGGATTAGTCTTTCAAGGAACCTATGCTGAAATGGGTGTCACCGAGAACGGTTCACAAATTGATCTTGATTTGAATACAGAATTATTAACAGCAGAACTGTCTCTCGCATGGCATTTAGGAACCCTCCCTCTGACTCAGGTTAAAGATTCTTCTCAAAAAAATTCTGTCTATCCTTCTCTTGATTTTGAAGTGTATGGTGGTGCTCGTTTTGGCTATCTTCAGAGTGATTTTAGTTTTGATCCTGGCCCAGATATTAACTATGATCCTGATTGGTTTGATCCGTCCTTTGGTGCACAAATTAAACTCAATTTAGCCGATAATTTAGCAATTACAACACGGGGAGGAACTGCAATTACAGGAGGAAGTGAAGCGGAAACAAACTGGGATTTACTGGTTGCTTTAGATTGGCAAGTTTCTCGTGATTTAACCTTATCCGCAGGCTATCGTTTATATCAATTAAAAGTTAAACAAGAAGGAGATTATGGAACCTCAACGGTTAAAATGACATCACAAGGAATGCGTTTAGGATTAGCTTGGTCTTTCTAGTTTTAAGACAATTCACGTATATATAGCCAGTCTAAATCAATTATATAAATAGTTTGACATCCCATTCATCGTAGGGGCGAGGCGCGCCTCGCCCTTACAGGGGAATATAGATATTTTTGAGGATTAATATCACCGTGAGTCATTTTGTACAATCCATTTAGACTTGCTATATATAACCATCCTAAATTTAATGTAAAATCTTTATATTCCCTATTCTCTTTAATTTATGATAACTGTAGAACAATTAATTGAAAAATATCAACTGATTCCCCATCCTGAAGGGGGATATTTTCGAGAAACCTATCGTTCAGAGGGGGTAATTTCTAATAGTGCTTTACCGGATAATTTTAAAGGCGATCGCAATTATTGTACAGGAATTTATTTTTTATTACCTCAAGGAACAAAATCCTGTTTACATCGAATTCAATCCGATGAAATGTGGCATTTTTATTTAGGAGGTTCAATGACCCTAATTTTAATGCACGAAGATTATGGCATCCAGAATATTATTCTGGGTTCTGATATTCTAGCGGGAGAAACGGTGCAGTTTGTTGTTCCGGCGGGATGGTGGTTTGGCGGCTATCCTAACTCAAAAAGCCTGTATAGTTTTGTCGGGTGTACCGTTGCGCCAGGGTTTGATTTTGCCGATTTTGAATTAGCGACTCGGACTGACCTGCTCTCGAAGTTTCCAGAATCTTCTGAACTGATTTTAAAATTAACTCCTGATGCTTAATTCAAGGTACAATACATCCTTTATGCTTTATTAATTTAACAGATGGTAGAAGATTTATTAACCTTTGTTTTAGGTAGTTTTGCGTCCTTATTTCCCATTGTCGATCCCTTGGGTGCTGTGCCGATATTTTTAATTTTAGCGGCGGGATATTCTCCAGAGTTGCAACAAAAATGTGCGATTAAAACTTCCTTGAGCTTTGTAGGAGTTTTAGTCTTCTTTTTATTAGTCGGAGATAGACTTTTAGAATTCTTTGGTTTAGCAATGTCTGGAATAAAAGTAGCCGGAGGAATTGTAATTTTTGAAGCGGGGTGGGAAGCTTTAAAAGCAGAACCCAGATTAACCCCAACAGAAGAAGAAGCTTTAAGCTGTCAAATTCAAGAACATAAAGATATTTCCTTTATTCCCTTAACCATTCCTTTATTAGCAGGGCCTGGAGCGATCGCCGTAACATTAGGATTAGCCGCCCAAGCTGGCGAAACTTTCTCCTCAGAAACTATATTACATTTAGGGGAGATTATTGTTGCAATTGTCCTGATTGGAATTTTGGTTTATGGCTGTTTAATTCTGTCCCATCGTTTACTTAATCTTTTAGGAGAAAATGGAATTATTGCCTTTACCCGTCTTCTGGGTTTATTTATTTTAGCCCTGGGTGTACAATTAATCTTAAGTGGGTTAGAACACTGGATTGAAGGTTTATTTTCAACCTATTTATCCGATTTCGTCTTGTTGCCTCGATAGAGAAATTCTCAAAACAGGTTGATCCTTGATTCCTTCTGTCCTAACGCTCAACACCGCACACCGGATTTAAAGAATAATCCTAAAGTTAGGTCTTCAAAAAAATCTAACTTCAAGAGATTCTATTCGTTCTAAAATATTCTTAGAATCCAATGCAGAAGGGTATTTTTGTAGAAATAACATCATTTAGCAGCCTATTAAAAAATTAATATGGATCTTAAGACTGAATTTTTATTTCTGCATCCCTTTCATCCTGAGAAATTAACAATTGATAAAAACTCTAATGACCCTTTCTCAACCAAAAGTCCAACATATCCAGGGTATTATCCTGTTGATTGTCGTTACCTTACTTTGGGGAACAACATTTCCTCTGGTTAAAGAAACGACTCATAATATTTCTCCTGGTGTATTAATTGCCATCCGATCTGCTTTAGCAGCGATCGCTTTTTCGTTGCATTTACGGACGTTAAATCTAAGGTTAATTCGAGATGGGATTCTATTAGGAATTCTACTGTTTTCCTCCTTAGCCATTCAAGCGATCGCATTAGAAACTCTCTCCGCAAATCGTGCCGCTTTTATTGCCAGTTTAAACGTCATTTTAGTTCCCTTATTAGGACAATTATTCGGTCAAAAAGTACGACGGGGACTATTCTTAGCCGCCGGACTGGCGTTAGTGGGGGTGGGGGTGATGTCCTGGGAAGGCGGAATGCTGACGGCGGGAGACTTCTGGATGTTATTAGATGTTCTGCTTTATACCAGCTATATTTTGCTGTTAGAAGCCGTCACCTGCACCCATTCGTCCCAACCCTTAACGGCAATTCAGCTTGTGGTGATGACGGTTTTAGCAACTGTCTGGACGTTACCGGATTTGATGGGACAATGGCAAGGGATTGAGGGTCATTACCTCCCTCTCTTGTACCTGGCGGTGGTAACGGCTGTTACGACTTGGCTGCCTGCGATCGCTCAACACTGGGTTTCAGCCTCAGAAACGGCTGTAATTTATACCTTTGAGCCTGTTTTTGCATCCGTATTTTCCTTCTGGTTACTCGGTGAAACGTTAGGACTGCGGGGTTGGTTAGGCGGTGCGATGATTTTAGGGGCGATGTTCATCAGTCAACAACACACGAATCCTACTGGATTTGAGGGTGAAACAATGATGGAAGAAAACATTTTAATTCCTACAATTGAACCTGTTGTTTTGAATGATGAAATGTGTATCGATTTTTCTTGGCATCATCCCGAACTAGAAAGAGAAGCAATCCCCGTATTTATTACTTCAACTCCCCATCCCGAATTGATAGAACAGGGAATTGAAATGTTAGAAGAACGAGGAAGCCTTAACTATAGCAATTCTAAATAAATTGTACACTCATAATCAAAGATTATTAACCCTAAAAAATGGATACAAATTCGGTTTGTAGGGGCGCGCGCCTCGCCCTTACGATTATTCGGATTTCCAGCTATTTGTACAACTGATTTAGACTTGCTATAAAATAATATTCTGCTTCCTGCGGTTTCTTCCTTGATTTTACATTCGTTCTACCACCGGAATACCTAAGAGGGATAACCCTAATTTTAAGGTTCGTGCCGTTAAATCACATAACGCTAAACGAGAAGTTCGTTGAGGTTCTTCCGCTTTCACGACAGAACATTGCTCATAAAATTGATTGAATTTCTGGCTTAATTCAAACAAATATTGACATAAACGGTTAGGAAATAAATCGTGAGCCACTTCTTCTAATACATCTTGTAATTGTAATAGATGTTTAGCTAATACACATTCTGCCTCTGCTTCCAAAACTATCTTAATATCCGTTCCTAACTGTTGCCAATCAATATTTCCCTTACGACTAATGCCTTGAATTCTCACATAAGCATAAAGCAAATAAGGGGCTGTATTTCCTTGCAAGGATAACATTTTATCAAAGCTAAAAATATAATCACTGGTGCGATTTTGGCTTAAATCTGCATATTTAACCGCACTCAAACCCACGACTTTCGCAACCTGATCAATAAATGCTTCTGTTTCCGTGCGTTCTTCGGCTTTTAACCGGGTTTCTAAATCAGTTTTAGCATAATTTACTGCCTCATCTAATAACTCTCTTAAACGCACCGTTTCCCCTGAACGGGTTTTTAATTTTTTGCCATCTTCCCCTTTCACAACCCCAAAAGGAACATGAACTAATTCGACGTTTTCCGGTATCCAACCTGCCCGTTTTGCGACTTGCCAAACCTGCATAAAATGGTTGGATTGTCCTGCATCTGTAACATAAATAATACGGGTAGCTTTTTCGGTTTCAATGCGATGTCTTAAGGCGGCTAAATCCGTTGTCGCATAATTATAACCGCCATCGGTTTTTTGTACAATTAAGGGTAAAGGTTCCCCCTCTTTATTGGTAAATCCTTCTAAAAAGACACATTTTGCCCCTTGGTCTTCGACTAATAATCCTATTTTATCTAATTCTTCAATAATAGCAGGTAAAAAAGGGTTATAAAAGGATTCTCCTCTTTCCGTTAATTGAATATCCAAATCATCATAAATTAACTGAAATTCTCGCCGAGATTGTTCACACAATAATTGCCATGCTCGACGGCTATCTTCTGCCCCAGCTTGTAATTTTACCACTTCCTGACGGGCTGTTTCTTTAAAGGTTTCATCTTGATCAAATCTAACTTTAGCTTGACGATAAAACTCGACTAAATTGCCTAAATCTAGGGCATTTGCAGTGGTTAAAGCATCAGGATAAACTTCTTTTAAATAGGTAATTAACATTCCAAATTGAGTGCCCCAGTCCCCAACATGGTTCAGACGTAAAACATCATGTCCTTGAAATTCTAAGATTCTAGCAATACAATCTCCAATAATGGTAGAACGTAAATGTCCGACGTGCATTTCTTTAGCAATATTCGGACTAGAAAAATCAACAATCATGCGTTGAGGGGGGTTAACTTGAGGAATATTTAACCGCTCATCCCCTAACATTTTTTCCAGTTGGGTTTTTAAATAATCCGTTTTTAAGCGTAAATTAATAAAGCCAGGGCCAGCAATTTCGGGATGTTCGCAGATTTCATCTAAACTTAAATGGTTTATAATTTGAGTTGCGATCGCTCTAGGATTACTTTTTAACGGTTTCGTTAAAGACATCGCCACATTACATTGATAATCTCCAAATTTGGGATTTGTGGCTTCAACAACCATCGGGTCAGTTGTGGCGAAATCTTCTCCAAATGCGGCGACTAAGGCTTGACTAAATTTAGATTTGAGTTGTTCGACGGTAGATGTCATGATCTGCACTTCAAGTTTAACGGTTCATTTAAGGATGTTCTTCTCCGTCTATTGTACCTTAAATTGAGTTAATAGTTTCGACAAACTAGAGTGTTAGGCATCCATCAGCCTTAATTGATTGAAATTAAAATTTATGAAAAAGCTATAATATCATCAAGTTCAATTTACAAAGTACAGGTATGCAGCTTGAAATTATTGAGCAACAATTAACGAATACCTGGGTAGTAATATGAAATCCTGAAATTGATATACAGATAATCGTCTAAATCCCCCTGTAGAGACGCGCCATGGCGCGTCTCTACAGGGGACAGATGCGTAGCAAACATTTAAAGATTTCATATAACGACTTGGAAACAATTTCTACAACTAGGAGAGAAAATATCTAATGGGTTACTCAATCAATTTCAATCCTAGTTGAACTTTCCAAAATTTAATCAACAATTTAACTCGATAAATAGAGGTCGATTAAGGTGCATTCCTGGGGATATATTCGTTGTGCTCTGGTTAGATTCAATGAAAATTATCTAATCCCGACTTGTGCTAAAACCTGAAACAGAATAGAATTAATAAAACTCAAAGCTAAAGCCCCAATTACAGCACTCCAAATTCCCCACCGTAAGCTAAATCCTTCCACCAGTTTAGCCGCTAAAGCAAACATCACAACGTTGAGAATAAATGTAACGAAAGATCCGGCAAAAATCAACGTTGCTGGGAGGAAAATTAAAGCTAAAAGAGGACGGACTAAAGCATTAACCAGTCCAAAAACCGCCGAAGAAATTAAGGCTTTTTTGAAATCATCAATTTCAACGCCAGTAAATTGACTCAGTTGAGCAATCAGATATAAACTGACGGCTGTTACTAACCAAAGCAATAATAAACTTACAATCATTTCAGGAACTCCCATAAGGTATAAAGTTTGATTTTACACGCTCAACTCTAAAGGAGCACACTTTGAAAATAAAACGATAAAATCTTTAGTTTTTCTTAATAAAATGGCAGACGACCTTCCCCCCATCTCTGACAGAGAGAAGGTTCAAACATTAAACATTAAATCGGAATAACATCACATCTCCTTCTTGGACAATATATTCTTTCCCTTCACTGCGAACTAATCCTTTTTCCTTCGCCGCCGTCATCGAACCTGTCGCCACTAAATCTTTATAAGCGACGGTTTCCGCCCGAATAAATCCCCGTTCAAAATCAGAGTGAATAACTCCTGCGGCTTGGGGGGCGGACATTCCGGCTTTAATTGTCCAGGCGCGCGTTTCTTTGGGGCCAGTTGTTAAATAAGTGCGTAATCCTAATAATTCATAAGTAGCTCTAATTAAGGATTTTAAACCCCCTTCTTCTACGCCTAAAGACGCTAAAAAGTCCGCCCGTTCTTCTTCGGATAAATCCACTAATTCCGCTTCTACTTGAGCCGAAATAATCACGACTTGAGCATTATCTAATTTAGCAATTTCTCGAACTTTTTCAACTTGTTCATTACCTGTAGCTAAATCATCTTCTGACACATTTGTTGCATAAATTACAGGTTTTTGTGTGACTAACCCTAACCCTTTAACCGCTTCTATTTCTTCTTCCGTTAATGTTGCTTGACGGGCGGGTTTTCCTTCATTTAATAAGACTGCAATTTTTTCTAACGCGGTTACTTCGAGTTGGGCTTCTTTGCTGGTTCTTGCTTGTTTTCGCGCACGGTCAATGCGACGTTCAACTTGAGATAAATCTGATAAGGCTAATTCTAAATTAATAATCTCAATATCACGCAAGGGATCAACAGAACCCGCTACATGAATAATATCATCATTTTCAAAGCAGCGAACGACATGAACAATGGCATCCACTTCTCGAATATGGGATAAAAATTGATTCCCTAACCCTTCTCCTTGACTCGCACCTTTAACTAATCCTGCAATATCAACAAATTCCATTCGAGTCGGAACAACTGCTTGAGAATTGACGATTTTTGCTAACACATTCAACCGTTCATCGGGAACTGCGACAACGCCGACATTCGGTTCAATAGTACAAAAGGGAAAGTTAGCCGCCGTCGCCTTCGCATTAGCAACTAAAGCGTTAAATAATGTCGATTTACCAACGTTGGGAAGTCCAACAATTCCGGCTCTTAGCATGGGTTCGATGGTTAAGTTAAACGTTCAATAGACTATCAATTTATAATTATAAACTGTTTGGGGACAAATTTAACAAATTTATATTTATGTACAATTGCTGCTGTATTAAGATCAATAGAAATACTCTAATTTCCCGGTAGGGGCGAGGTTTCCTCGCCCAGACAATAAATTAGGAATCCCAACAGCTGTACAATAGATTCGATTATATATAATCTGAGAACATGGATAATTCTCTTAAAATAGCAGATTTATTTTCTGGAATTGGGGGATTTAGACTAGCTTTTGAAAAAGTAGGTTATCAATGTGTATATTCTTGCGAAAAAGATCCCGCCTGTCAATCGGTTTATTTTAATAATTTTGGAGAGCAGCCCGAAAACGATATTACTAAAATTGATTATCAGAATATTCCTCAGTTTGATGTTTTAACGGCAGGTTTTCCCTGTCAACCCTTTAGCATTTGTGGAAAACGCCAAGGCTTTCAAGATACCAGAGGAACTTTATTTTTTCATATTTGCGAAATCATAGAAACCTATCATCCCAGGGTTGTTGTCTTGGAGAATGTTAAGCATTTGTTACATCATGATCACGGGAAAACTATTAAGACTATTTTATATTCCTTAGAAGATTTAGGCTATTTTGTAGATTATCAATTATTGAATGCGAAAGACTTCGGACTTCCTCAAAATCGAGAACGATTGATTATTATTGCTTGTAAAGATAAAAAATTTTCTTTTTCAAAACTGCAAAAAGTTTATCCTGTGCCTAAATTAAGGCATTTTTTAGATAAAACGGGAAACTTCGACTATTTAAACCCAGAAGAATATACTTTAATAGAAGGTTACAAACAGCAGTCATCCGGTTTGATTTTTGTCGGATATCGAAATAAAAATATCTGGAAAAAAGGAATTAGACCGAATACTGAACATTTATCGAGGGTACATCACCAACCAAATCGAATTTACTCTATTGATGGAGTCCATCCCACTATTCCATCCCAAGAAACATCGGGACGTTTTTTTATTTATATTCCCGAAGAAAATCGAGTTCGTAAGTTAACTATCCAAGAATGTTATAGAATTATGGGGTTTCCTGATACCTTTAAATTGCATTCCAATTTAGGAGAATGTTATAAACAGATTGGTAATTCCGTTTGTATTCCTCTATTTCAAGAACTTGCAATTCAGATTAAAGCGCAAATTTTTAGTGCTTTTGAAGAACAATCTGTATTAGAAGGGAAAACCGAACAACTATTCAAGAATTATAAAGTGTAAGCAATGCACAAGAACCCATTAAAATTATAATCTTTAAATTATATACCAATCTGCGTTGAGGTTGTAATCTTTGATTGTAGGGGTTGGGTCTCCCAACCCTCTTTATACCCGGTTTAGGAAACTCAAATCCTACAGATTTTATCACAAATTATTTAGAGTTACTATAGCCAGCCTCAATGATTTGTACAATTATAATTTCAGGAGCATTCATCTCAAAAAATGGACACACATCCCCGTGTCAGGGCGAGAAAACCTCGCCCCTACAAATAATAAATACAATTTTGGTAATTTGTACATAAAATTTAGACTTACTCTATGTTAGAACAATCTCAAACCCCCTTATTAACCGCCTTAAAAACTTGTGCAAATCAACCTGATATTCCCTTTTATACCCCAGGACATAAACGAGGACAAGGAACTTCACCGTTATTAATAGAACTGTTAGGAAACCAACTGTTTAAAGCGGATTTACCCGAATTACCCGAACTCGATAATTTATTTAATCCAGAAGGTGTCATAGCAGACGCTCAAAACTTAGCTGCTGAAGCGTTTGGTGCTGAACAAACTTGGTTTTTAGTTAATGGTTCAACGGCGGGAATAATTGCTGCAATTTTAGCAACCTGTGGAACCGGAGATAAAATTTTAGTTCCTCGAAATGTACATCAATCTGTGATTTCTGGGTTAATTTTATCCGGTGCGATCGCAATTTTTATACAACCTGACTATAATATAACATGGGATTTAGCTTATAGCATTACCCCAGAACTTGTGGCTCAAACTCTACAACAACATCCCGATGCAAAAGCAGTCTTAATGGTGTATCCCACCTATCAAGGAATTTGTGGAAATATTATCGAAATTGCTAAAATCACCCACCAATATCATATCCCCTTAATTGTTGATGAAGCTCACGGCCCCCATTTTAATTTTCATCCTGATTTACCTGTATCAGCCTTAAAAGCCGGAGCCGATTTAACCATACAATCAACCCATAAAGTTTTAGGTTCCCTTACCCAATCTTCAATGCTTCATGTTCAGGGAAATCTGATTAACCGAGAGCGATTATCCCAAACTTTACAATTCGTTCAATCGACCAGTCCCAATTATATTTTATTAGCATCATTAGATGCCGCTCGTCAACAAATGGCAACCCAAGGCTATGATTTAATGAATCAAACCCTATCTTTAGCGAAAATAGCCCGAACTGAAATTAATAATATCCCCGGTTTATCTAGTTTTGGAACCCCCAACTTTCAACCCACATCAGGATGCGTTAACTTAGATTTAACTCGTTTAACCGTAAAGGTTTCAGACTTAGGAATTAGTGGTTATGAAGCTGATGAAATTCTCCGTCAACAATTCCATGTCACCGCAGAACTTCCTAGTCTTCATCACCTCACTTTTATTATTAGTTTAGGAAACACAAAAAGCGATATTGAGCAACTGATTAACGCACTCAAAACCCTCTCCATTCAACACCCTCTTACTACCACCCCCCGTCAAAATTTCTTCCCAATGCCCCATAATTTGCCCTCCACACCTTCTTCCTCCTGCCGCGAGGCTTTTTTTGCCCCAACAGAACAACGTCCCCTAGCAGACTGTATCGGGCGCGTCAGTGCAGAAATCATCTGTCCTTACCCACCCGGTATCCCCGTATTAATGCCGGGTGAAATCGTGACCTCCGATGCACTAAAATTTTTGCAACAAGTGATAGCTTTAGGTGGGAAAATAACAGGATGTAGCGATCCAAACCTGCAACAGCTTAAAATTGTTAAGGGTTAAATCAATCAATACAACCTTAAACCGAACCCCAAAATGTCCAAACTTTGGCCCTATGTAACCCCTGGTATTCCTGATGATTTGTTTGAACGGTTGCCCGGTATTCCCTTAAGTAAACGGGAAGTCCGGTTATTATTAGTTTCTCTGATGCGCTTGCAACCGGACTCAATTGTTTGGGATATTGGGGCAGGTACAGGGACAATTCCGGTTGAAACGGGGTTACTCTGTCCCCAAGGTCGAATTATTGCCATTGAACGGGATGAAGATGTGGCGAATTTAATACGACTTAATTGTGAACGGTTTGAAGTGAAAAATGTTGATGTAATTGAAGGAAATGCCCCCGACTGTTTACACAGGATTTCCCATCTGCCTCATCGGGTTTGTTTGGAGGGAGGACGACCCATTAAAGCAATTTTAAATGAAGTTTGGAAATATCTACAACCTCACGGACGAATTGTAGCGACAGCCTCAAATTTAGAAACGCTTTATTCGATTTCTGAAGGGTTTTCTGAGTTGCAAGTTCGCAATGTTGAGGTGGTGCAATCTGCGATGAATCGCTTAGAAAAACGGGGAAATCATCAAACCTTTGAAGCGGTTAACCCAATGTTTATTTTAAGCGGAGAAAAACTAGATTAACGTGAAAAAAAATCAGAGCGTTAAGTCCCCAAACCTCATTATTTACACATTTATAATTCCCAGTTAAGCTGTTCCCTTTCTCAACTCCTGACTCCTGACTCCTAACTCCTAACACTATGCCTTCTTTGTCTCGTATTATCAGTGGAATTATAGCCATTATTCTAGCCTTGGGAATGCTCATTTTTGGAGGATGGTATTTTACCCTGGGTTTTAGCGTGATTGTCTATTTAGGTCAATTAGAATATTTTCAATTAGTCCGGGCTAAAGGAATTGAACCTGCGGGAAAAACGACTTTAGTGGTTAGTCAAGCCTTACTGTTAACCGCAGCATTCTCCCCAAATTTAGTGGATGCGATGTTTGCTTTAGCCGGAACTTTAATCTGTTTTTATCTATTATTTCAACCTAAATTATCCACCATTGCTGATATTAGTTCTTCAATTTTAGGACTATTTTATGGTGGATATTTACCGAGTTATTGGGTGCGGTTAAGAGTGGGATTAGAACCCCATACATTATTAGAAAAAGCCTTTGCAAGTCCGATTCCATTTAATGAAAATTGGTTAGAAAATTTGTCTGTTTATCATTTATCCCAAGGATTAACCGCTACTTTATTAGCTTTTAGTTGTATTTGGGCAGCCGATATTGGGGCTTATATTTTTGGAAAATGTTTTGGACGAACTCGCCTATCAGATATTAGCCCGAAAAAAACCGTTGAAGGCGCAATATTTGGAGTTTTAGGCAGTATTAGCGTTGCCATATTAGGTTCTTGGTCTTTACAATGGCCGGGGTTTCCTTGGGCGGGTTTAATCTTAGGATTATTAATCGGAATTGCGAGTTTATTAGGGGATTTAACCGAATCTTTAATGAAACGAGATGCAGGCGTAAAAGATTCTGGTCAACTGATTCCCGGTCATGGTGGAATTTTAGACCGGGCTGATAGTTATGTCTTTACTGCTCCTTTAGTCTATTACTTTATTACATTATTTTTACCTTTATTATTAACTTAAAAATCTTCTTGGGAAGACACAGGAAACAATGAGTCTAAAATTAACTCAATTCAGAGTCATTGATTTATTCTGTGGATGTGGAGGATTATCCCTGGGATTACAAAACGCTGGCTTTAATATTGTTGCAGGATTTGATAACTGGAAATTGGCTCTTGATATTTATCAAAAAAATTTTAAACATCCCAGTTTTTTAATGGATTTAGGCAACTTACAGGGCGATTTCTCAAATTTTAAAATGTTTAATGCCGATATTATTGTTGGGGGCCCTCCCTGTCAAGACTTTTCCAGCGCCGGAAAACGAGATGAGACTTTAGGGCGAGGAGATTTAACCTTAGTTTTTGCTGAAATTGTAGCTACCATTCAGCCTCAGTTTTTTATCATGGAAAATGTGGCTCGATTTATTAAAACTCAGAAATATAAACAAGCAAAAACTCTTTTAAAATCGGCTAATTATGGGTTAAGTGAAATCATCTTAGATGCAAGTTTATGCGGAGTTCCTCAAATTAGGAAACGCTTTTTTTGGATAGGAGAATTTCAAGGAAAAGATGACCAATTCAAACAAAGTTTAGAAGCCAATTTATCTTCAAAATCCTTAACAATCCGAGACTATTTTAACCAAATTAGTAAACCCTTAGACATTGACCATTATTATCGACATCCCAGAAGTTATCAACGGCGTGGAATTTTTAGCATTGATGAACCTAGTCCTACTATCAGAAGTGTGAATAGACCGATTCCTAAAACCTATCAACCTCACCCCGGAGACTCCGCCTTAATTTCGCCGGAAATTCGTCCTTTAACCACCCTAGAAAGAAGTTATATACAAACGTTTCCAGAAACTTTTATTTTCACCGGAAGTAAAACCCACCTCGAACAAATCATCGCCAATGCTGTCCCCGTGAAATTAGCCGAATATGTCGGTCGATGCTTAATTCACGATAGTATTTCTATTGAATCTATAAAATGTGTCAATTATTAAGGGAGAGAAATAATTTGACCTTGATAGGTCAATGATATATAATATTATCACATTTTAACTAACCAAGAGTAAGAATTACCAGTCCAGTGTATCTATGTTAAAAATACTGAGCCTTCAGAAGCGTCGCTTTTCTCAACTGATTGTAGCACTTGGGATTTCTTTGTTCGCTTTAATATCGACTTGGAGCATTCCCCTAACCTTCGCTCAAGATGCTTTACCGAGCGCCATTAACCCTGTAACCTCTGTCATTCAGGTTGGAAATCTAATTTCAGCACCTGTTATTGTTGACGGTTACGAGTTATTTAGAATTGCAATGGATATTCCGATAGAGGTGGATAAACAAGCAAAAAATCCCTCTATTATCCAAAGAGCCAAGCTAATAGAAAATGAAATTCATGGAATTTTAGATAATCGATTGTACGGAGGAGGATTTGCTCAAGGTTTTAATCCTGATACTCTCATCATAACCGTTAAAACAGATAGCCAAGGAAATGCCCAAATTTTGGCATCTGATCAGGATCAACTCCAAGAAAGAGTCATTTTCACGGTAACTCCTCAAGATGCAGAATATAATGGTTATTCTGTTAAAATTTGGTCTGATAAATTAACAACCATTGTTAAAAAAGCTTTAATGCGAGGTTATGAACAGCGCCAACCCGCTTATTTATATAAAGCAGGTTTATGGTCATTAGGTTTTATTTTAGTCTCATCCTTATTGAGTTTTGCGGTTTATTTGCTCCAGAAACGCTTATCCCAAAAAACACAGAATTTGAATGATAAAAAGCAGGAATTAACTTTAGAGCAAAATCGTCTCAATAATAATCTGACTACTTCTGATAATTCAGATTCAATTTCTGAGATCACAACCCAACTACAACAGTGGCAAAGAAAATATAATACTAATCAATTTCGGAAATTATTTTTAAAACTCATTCAACTTTTAATTTGGGCATTTACTATATGGAAAATTGCTAGATTTTTCCCTCAAACTCGATTTTTAGCCCATTGGATGAGTCGAGATCCTTTGTCTATTTTAATTATTGTAATTCTTGTGGGGATAGCCATCCGAATCAGTACCCTTTTGATTGACTATTTCTTAAATTCCTTCCAAGAGGAACATCAGAACTTTAATGTGAGCCACAGTGCTTCTCAGCGCCGAGAACTCCGGTTTTCTACTTATAGTGTTGTTTTAAAAGGTGTCAGTAAAGCTATCTGGATTGCTGTGGGTTTTATTGTCGCTTTAGACTCCCTTGAAATCCCTGTTGCTCCTGTCGTTGCAGGTTTGGGAATTATTGGTTTAGCCTTATCCTTTGGTTCTCAAAATTTGATTCGAGATGTCTTAAATGGAATTTTCATTCTCTTGGAAGATCACTATGCCGTCGGAGATTATATTACGGTTGGTGAAACATTCGGTTATGTAGAATACATGAACTTACGCATTACTCAAATTCGCGGGAAAGAAGGACGTTTAACCACTCTTCCTAACGGAAGTATTAGTATTGTTCACAATCAAACCAAAGACTGGTCAAGAATAGATTTTAAAATAATAATTCCCTATCAAACCGATATTGAGTTGGCGTTGAATATCATGGAAAAAGTCATTGGAGCAATGGCAAACGAACCCGACTGGACAACCTCGATTCTAACTCCGGTTGTTTATAGTGGGGTTAGTGATTTAACACATGCGGGTGTTGAACTAGAAATGCGAATTAAAACCCGTCCGGGAACCCAATGGACAATTGCTCGTGAATTTCGCCGTCGCTTAAAATTGGCTTTTGAGCAACAAGGAATTGAATTTGGACGACATGAACAAGCTGTATTCTTACCTGAAGTTGCTCAGTGGTTAAATCAACAATCTCTTAACAAGGGGTAAACTGATGAATAAACCGGGTTTCTGAATTAAGAATTCTGATTTGATTCTCTCCCTAACATCAGAAACTCGGTTGATTAGGTAATTATTATTTTATATTAACTCTAGGAAGTCGATGTTTAAAACCACAGAGGATTTCCCAAGAAATGGTTCCCAATGTATTAGCCCAATCGTCAGCCGAAATCGAATAATCTCCATCTCGACCTAATAATGTTACCACTTCCCCCACTTGTAAATCAGGAATATCACTGACATCTAACATGATTTGATCCATTGTAATTGTTCCAATTTGAGTCACCCATTGACCCCGAATTAAGACTTTGATTTTATTAGATAGATTTCGAGGAATCCCATCAGCATAACCGATGCCAACAACAGCAATACGAGTTTGTTTTTTCGCAATAAATTGATAGCCATAACTAACTCCTGTTCCAGCTTCAATAGTTTTAACTTGTGTTACCCGTGCTTTAATTTGCATCGCAGGTTTTAAAGCAACGACCGATTCTAAATGGGGAGCCGGATAAAGACCATAAAGACTTAATCCAATCCGTACCAGATCATAATGTAAATTAGCATCTGCTAAGGTCGCGGCAGAATTAGCAATATGTAATACCGGAAATTTCAAATCAGTGTCAGATTGCCAATGCTCTCGAATTTCATTAACAACATTTTCAAACCGATAATGTTGTTGTCGCATTATAGTTGGGTCAGGGCTATCTGCTGTGGCAAAATGGGAATAAATTCCGGCTAATTCTAAATTGGGTAATCGTTGGACTAATTGGAAAAATTCTAACCCTTGTTGCCAAGGGGTTCCTAACCGCGACATTCCCGTATCAATCTTAATTTGAACCCCTAAAGATTGATTCAATGAACTTAAGGTTTCTGAGAATAATAACGCTTGTTGGGGGGTGCATAATGTAGGTTGTAGTTGCCAATGGGCGATGGCTTGTACTTCTGCGGGGGTATGTATGGCCCCCAACACTAAAATCGGTTTCTTAATTCCGGCTTCTCGTAATTCTATGCCCTCTGGCAGGGTCGCCACGGCTAACCATTCCGCACCTGCCTGACAAACCGTTTTCGCCACCGAAACTGCCCCATGTCCATAGGCATCCGCTTTCACAACGGCCATTAAATGGGTTTGGGGAGATAATAACCGTTTAATTTGGCGAACATTTTCCCCCAGTGCCTCTAAATCTACTTCAACCCACGCCCGTTGACGAATTCCAACTTCTATCTCGGAATTATGCAACGATGAATCGAGGGATTGATTCGTTGTGTTTGCAATCGAAATCGATTTTCCGCTCACCATATTTTAATTCACTCCTCAACCCAGAATTAGAATTGACAATTCCTAATCAATAGAATTGTCCTATCAGTTATTTACAGCTTTCTACTTTATTGTCAACCTTCCGCAATCTGTTGTTATAGCAGGGAACAGGCAACCGGGAATAGGGAACAGAAAGAAAAAGACAGATACTTTTGCCGTTTAACCCCTGAAGACGTTAAGCTGTGTTAATATCGGTCAAATCTTATTGCAGAATCCAGACAATGGGTAATGTGTTAGTTTTGAATGCCTCCTATGAGCCACTCAATATCACGACTTGGCGACGGGCGGTTATTTTGTTGCTCAAAGAAAAAGCCGAACAGGTTGAACATAATGGAAAATTTATTTTTCCCGATTTTCCATTTCCAACCGTGATCAGACTTCGCCATTATGTTCGGGTTCCTTATAAAGATATTCCACTAACCCGAAGAAATATATTGCACCGGGATAGTCATTCCTGTCAATACTGTGGATATACCGGAGATGATTTAACCCTAGATCATGTGATTCCGCGTTCTCGTGGAGGAGGAGATTCTTGGGAAAATCTGGTGTCTGCTTGTGTTCAGTGTAATGTCAGGAAGGGCAGTCGCACCCCAAAAGAGGCTGGGATGACCTTGCGGATACCGCCGCGAAAACCCTACAGCAGCCTTTATTTTGAAGTGACGAAGCACGTCAAAAGTGGCATGAACAAAGAGTGGCAAAAATATATAATTGGTCTTTAAGCCCCTGTCTATATCAAGTACAGGGGTTTTTTGTTAGTCGGGTTTCGGGTGTTACTGGGTTTTTAATCTTTTAAGAATTACGAATTAAGAATTAAAAATTAAGAATTAAAAATTGTAATTCGTAATTTATAATTTGGAATTCGTAATTAAATGTTCATTCTTAATTGAAAAAATTTTTATGACGGATTTATATTTAATTCGGCACGGAATTGCAGCAGAACACGGAACTTATCAAAATGATGACGAACGCCCATTAACCCAAGAAGGCGATCGCAAAACTCGAAAAGTTGCCAGTCGCCTTAAAGAGTTAGAATTAGAATTGGGTATAATCTTGACCAGTCCCCTGATTCGCGCTCGCCAAACCGCAGAAATTCTCAAAGCCGCAGGATTATCACAACAGTTAGAAGAATGTGCCGCCTTAGCCCCTAATGGTAATATTCATGACTGGATCACGGAGTACAAGACTTGGATTTCAACAGCAAGTAAACCTTTAGCATTAGTCGGACATCAACCCGATTTAGGGAATTGGGCAGAATTATTGATTTGGGGACAGGCCAAAGAAGCCCTAATCCTTAAAAAAGCGGGCATTATTGGCATTACCCTCCCCCTGAAGGGTTCTCCTCTGGCGAACAGTCAACTTTTTTGGTTAACTCCCCCTAAATTTTTGCTGGGTTAAGCCGTTCACCCCTTTTCCCAAGCTACTAGAAAGTTAATAAAATCCTGTCAAAACGAGAACACTATCAATTGCTCTGATAATGTAGCTTGAGAAAGATCCACATACCTACATAAACTTTTATGACTGCTGTTAGTGAATTCAAACCCGGTCTTGAAGGCGTTCCAGCCACCTTGTCTAGCATTAGCTACGTTGATGGACAAAAAGGCATTCTGGAGTACCGAGGAATTAGTATTCAACAACTGGCGAACTATAGTACCTTTCTGGAAACGTCTTATTTGTTGATTTGGGGAAAACTTCCCACCAAAGATGAATTAGAAGCATTTGAGCATGAAATTCGCTATCATCGACGGATTAAATATCGGATTCGGGACATGATGAAATGTTTCCCGGAAACCGGTCATCCTATGGATGCCTTACAAACCTCAGCAGCAGCTTTAGGATTATTCTATTCTCGTCGGGCTTTAGATAATCCTCAATATATTCGGGAAGCGGTGGTGCGGTTACTCGCCAAAATTCCCACGATGGTGGCTGCATTTCAATTAATGCGGAAAGGAAATGATCCGGTACAACCCCGTGATGATTTAGATTATTCCGCTAATTTTCTGTATATGTTGAGTGAACGGGAACCTGACCCGTTAGCAGCATGGGTTTTTGATGTGTGTCTGACTCTTCATGCTGAACATACCATTAACGCTTCCACATTTTCCGCCATGGTGACCGCTTCTACCTTAACCGATCCCTATGCGGTGATTGCTTCCGCCGTCGGAACCTTAGCGGGGCCATTACATGGAGGGGCAAATGAGGAAGTTTTAGTCATGTTAGAAGAAATTGGTGCTGTAGAAAATGTCGGCCCCTATGTAGACAATCTGATCGCTAAAAAATCTAAGATTATGGGATTCGGACATCGGGTTTATAAAGTTAAAGATCCCCGTGCTACGATTTTGCAACAACTGGCCGAAAAACTGTTTGAGAAGTTCGGCCATGACCAATATTATGAAATTGCGCTGGAATTAGAAAAAGTCGTTGCTGATCGCTTAGGCGGAAAAGGAATTTATCCTAACGTTGATTTCTATTCGGGTCTGGTTTATCGCAAGTTAGGCATTCCGGCTGATTTATTTACTCCAATTTTTGCGATCGCTCGTGTTTCGGGTTGGTTAGCCCACTGGAAAGAACAACTCACCAAAAACCGCATCTTCCGCCCGACTCAAATTTATACGGGTTCTCACAATGAAACCTACGTTCCTATCCATGAACGTAACTGTGCCATTAACCTAGAAGAATCAACGTTGTAATCGTTGACGGTTGACGGTTGACAACTCGCCGTTAACCGCTTCACCCATCAGTAAGTTTCGAGAGTCAGCCTAAGTTTTGAGGACGGTCAAACGCTATACTGATTTACGGTAAAGTCTTAAAAAATCTTTACGAGAATCGGGGCTTTGTGAAGTCGTAGAGACAGCCTAGGGCCAGTCTCGCCTCAACCCAGAGCGGTTTAAAGTCACTGAACTTTGTCTCTAACTGTTGCGATCGCAACAAAATTTAGGGAATTCAAAGTTAAAACTTCATCTCAGCTAGGGGATCAGCAAAGTCTTCACAACAGGACGGACAATCTCCTATTTTTACTGAATGGAATTTTGCCGTTTTTAAATTAATCAAGCATCCATTGTTGCGGATCAAATTTTCGATGAACCCAGGAATTGACTTACAAGAAAGTTTTGTAGAAGCCCTAACAGGTCTGGGCTTACCGTCAGAGATTGCTAAATTGTTTTGGCTTCCTCTGCCGATGGGACTGATGCTTGTAGCTGCAACCGTTGGCGTTTTAGGAACGGTCTGGTTAGAACGGAAAATTTCTGCCGCAGCCCAACAACGCATTGGCCCGGAATATATAGGCCCGATGGGAACCTTAGCCCCTTTAGCAGATGGCTTGAAATTGCTGTTTAAAGAAGATACGGTTCCAACTAATGCTGACCCTTGGTTATTTACCTTGGGGCCAATTATTGTGGCAATTCCCGTGTTTGTGTCCTATTTAATTGTCCCTTTTGGACAAAACATGGTGATCACGGATTTAGGAACTGCAATTTTTCTCTGGATTGCTCTTTCGAGTATTCAACCCATTGGGTTGTTAATGTCGGGTTATGCCTCCAATAATAAATATTCTTTATTAGGAGGGTTACGCGCAGCAGCCCAATCCATTAGCTATGAAATTCCTCTGGCTTTAGCGGTTCTGGCTGTGGTGATGATGTCCAATAGTATGAGTACCTTGGATATTGTTAATCAACAGTCGGGCTATGGAATTTTAGGTTGGAATATTTGGCGTCAACCCGTTGGATTCCTGATCTTCTGGATTGCAGCTTTAGCGGAATGTGAACGTTTACCTTTCGATTTACCTGAAGCTGAAGAAGAACTGGTGGCGGGTTACCAGACTGAATATTCAGGGATGAAATTTGCTCTGTATTATTTAGCCTCCTACATCAATTTGGTACTCTCATCCCTGATGGTGGCGGTTTTATACCTGGGGGGTTGGGATTTTCCGATTCCAGTAGATTGGGTGGCTCATACGTTAGGGTTAAGTGAAACCACACCTTGGTTACAAGTGATTTTGGCGATGCTGGGCATCACCATGACGGTTTTAAAAGCTTATCTTTTGGTCTTTACGGCAATTTTACTGCGCTGGACAGTGCCTCGCGTTCGCATTGACCAACTGTTAAATCTAGGCTGGAAATTCTTATTACCCGTTGGTTTAGTCAATTTGCTGTTAACCGCAGCCCTAAAATTGGCGTTCCCCGTTGCTTTTGGTGGATAAAGCCATTGATCCATAAACCACGATTACTTGCCTTCATCTGTTCGAGGGAGACATCATGCTGAAGTTTCTTAACCAAGTCACTGATTACGCTAAAGAAACCTTTCAAGCTGCCAAATATATTGGTCAGGGGCTTTCTGTTACATTTGATCATATGCGTCGTCGTCCGATTACAGTTCAGTACCCCTACGAAAAATTAATTCCTTCTGAACGGTTTCGGGGACGGATTCATTTTGAATTTGACAAATGTATTGCTTGCGAAGTTTGTGTTCGGGTCTGTCCGATCAATTTGCCTGTGGTGGATTGGAGCTATAACAAGGAAAGCAAGAAAAAGCAGCTTAAACACTACAGTATTGATTTTGGCGTCTGTATTTTCTGTGGAAATTGTGTGGAATACTGTCCCACAAACTGCCTCTCCATGACGGAGGAGTATGAATTAGCAGCCTATGACCGTCATGAGTTGAACTATGATAACGTGGCTCTCGGACGTCTACCCTATAAGGTCACTAATGATCCTATGGTCACGCCGTTACGCGAATTTGCTTATTTACCGGCTGGGGAATTTGAGTCCCATGATCTGCCGGAAACGGCTCGTCGTGCTGGCTTGCGTCCAGAGTCCATTATTGAACAACTGGAAAAAAAAGAATAAGGGTTAACCGTTGACGGGAAACCGTTGACGGTTAATTACTGCTGAATTGCTCTAAATACTTTAATTAAGGGATGATGAAATTGTGAATCTAGCAGAAGGGGTTCAATTTGTTGCTTTTGGCTTATTATCCGTGATGATTATTGGCACAGCTTTAGGTGTGGTATTGCTGACTAATATCGTCTATTCTGCGTTTTTATTGGGTGGTGTATTTATTAGCATTGCTGGGTTATATCTTCTCCTGAATGCTGATTTTGTCGCCGCCGCACAAGTTTTAATTTATGTCGGTTCGGTGAATGTTCTCATCCTATTTGGGATTATGTTAGTCAACAAGAGGGAAACTTTTAAAGAACTTCCTCTCAGTTGGCTTCGCAAAGGCTCGACAGCCGTTGTTTGTGTGGGATTATTTGCCCTGTTAGGCACAATGGTCTTGTCTACGTCTTGGTCAATTACCCCAGTGGTTGCACCTGTTGAAAGTTCAATTGCTTTAATTGGACAACACTTTTTTACCGATTTCCTATTACCCTTTGAATTAGCTTCGGTGTTTCTGTTAATGGCAATGGTCGGAGCAATTATTCTCGCTCGTCGAGATTATATTCCTGATGTTTCATCTACCCAGAAAACTGAGACTCCGGTTTTAACTTTACAAGAACGTCCTCGTGAGTTTGTATCGATAGGAAGCGATCGCCCTCAAGATCGTTAGGGATTTCAAGGGTAAAAAGAGGGAAAGGGACTGCTATTTTTAATCTGTTCAATTCAAGTCAATTGGAGAAAATCGTAATCTTATGCAATTACAACTGGAGTATTTTTTGTTATTAGCGGCGGCTTTATTTTGCATTGGAATTTATGGATTAATTACCAGCCGAAATGCGGTGCGCGTGTTAATGTCCATCGAAATATTATTAAATGCAGTCAACTTGAATTTAATGGCATTTTCTAACTTTTTAGATTCTGCTAATATTAAAGGTCAAGTCTTTACTGTATTTGTAATTACTGTAGCTGCTGCTGAAGCTGCCGTCGGTTTAGCAATTGTTCTCACCATTTATCGGAACCGAGACACGGTTGATATGGAAGAATTTAATTTGTTAAAATGGTAAATTCAGTTATCAAGTATCCGCATTATCAGTTATCAGTATTTCTTTACTCTTTTTACCCCGACTTTGAAACAGCCATCGGGGACGGGGGGAATGGGGGGAGGCTTATGCCTTAACGCCCCTGTTCCTCCTAAAATGGTAAATTGTCAGGGCAGAGATTAATCGTAGAAATGGTATGTCAGATCATCAAGGTCATATTTTAATTGTTGATGATACGCCTGATAACTTGAGGTTATTGTCAAAAACATTAGGTGAACAGGGCTATGAAGTTCAATGTGCTATTAATGGAAAGTTAGCATTAATGGCAGTGAAGCATGAGCCGCCCGATTTAATTTTATTAGATATTAAAATGCCCGAAATGGATGGGTATGAAGTTTGTCAGAAGTTAAAAAGTCAGGAAGGGACGGCTGGGATTCCGGTGATTTTTTTAAGTGCTTTAGACGATGTTTTTGATAAGGTTAAAGCTTTTAATGTTGGGGGTGTTGATTATATTACAAAACCCTTTCAGGTTGAAGAAGTTTTTGCACGAGTTGAAAATCAATTAACGATTCGTCGTTTACAAAAGCAATTACAAGATAAAAATTTAAAATTAGAACAATTAAATCAAGAATTACAGCGTTCTAACCGGGAATTAGAAGAATTTGCCTATGTTGTTTCTCACGATTTACAACAACCTCTACAAACAATAACTGGGTTTGCAGAACTGTTATTAGCGTTAAAATCTGAAATTAATTTAGAACAAGAAGCGGATGAGTATGTTGCCCCGATTTTAGATGAGGGGATTAGAATGCAAGAACTGATCAAGGATTTGCTAGAATATAGTCGAGTCGGCACGAAAAAACGGGACTTTAAAGCTATTGATTGTCAGGATATTTTAAAACAATCTTTAGCTCATCTGCATAGTGCAATTGAGGATAGTCGTGCTATTATTACTTCTGAGACGCTACCTGTGGTAATAGCTGATCGGATTCAACTCGGCCAATTATTTCAAAATTTAATTGGCAATGGGATTAAATATCAACGCCCTAATGTTCAGCCTAAAATTGTAATTTCAGTGGAAGAAAAGCCCGAAGAATGGCTCTTTAAGGTTGAAGATAATGGCATCGGGATTAAACCTGAAAATTTTGATCGTGTTTTTCAAGTCTTTCAGCGTCTGCATACGAATCAAGAATATCCGGGGACTGGGGTAGGGTTAGCAATTTGTAAAAAAATTATTGACCGCCATCGGGGAAAAATTTGGATAGAATCACACTGGGGAATTGGCACTACATTTTATTTTACCATACCAAAAGTAGATCAGGGGTAATTATGAAAAATCTGTACAGACGCGCCCTGGCACGTCTCTATTCAGAAAAACAAAAAATTCAACCTCGTCAGCCTCTTGAAATCGCACTTCAAGAAAGTCAATCTCATTGGAAAGATTTATTCCATTTATCTCCAATTGGAATGGTAGAAATTTCCTTAGAGGGGCGTTTTTTGGAGGTTAATGCTTCCTTCTGTAAGTTTGTGGGTTATTCTCAAGCGGAGTTAATGACATTTCAATTAAATGAAATTACTCACCCCGATGATCAAAAGATGAGTTGGCAATCGTTTCGTCAATTAATTAATCAAGAAATTCCTCAATTTCAATTAGAAAAACGCTATCGTCATCAAGATGGAAATTGGGTTTATGCTATTGTTAATGGTTATTTACGCTTAGATGCTCAGGGAAAACCTTGGTCTGTGATGGGGCAAATTCAGGATATTACGGAACGAAAACTAGCTGAAGAAGATATTAAACAACGGGAAGAATATTTACGGTTAATTTTAAATAATATTCCCCAGCAGGTGTTTTGGAAAGATACAAATTTAGTCTTTAGAGGCTGTAATAAAAATTGGGCGGAAGCAGCGCAGTTAGAAAGCCAAGAATATGTGATCGGAAAAACGGATTATGATTTATTTCCTGACCCCAAGATTGGGGAGTTTTTTCGCGCACAAGATCGGCGAGTGATGGCATCTAAACAAGCGGAAATGCACTTAATTGCACCGAAACAAAAACCGGCTGCTGATGGTCGCACGTTATGGTTAGATATTAGCCGAATTCCGATGCAGGATTCTCAGGGAAATGTAATCGGAATTTTAGGCGTGATTGAGGATATTACGGAACGAAAAGAAATTGACGAAAAGCTAAGATTAACGCAGTTTTCAATTGAGAAATCTAGGGATTATTTCTTATTTACCGATTGTAAGGCTCAATTTTTTGATGTGAATGAAGCGGCTTGTAACGCCTTGGGATATTCCAGGGAAGAATTACTGCAAATGAAGGTTAAAGATATTGATGCTCAAGCACCGGATAACGCATGGCCGATTCCTTGGGAGGATTTAAAACAACAAGGTTCTTTTACGTTTGAATCAGTGCATAGAAGCAAATCGGGTCAGGATATTAGTGTGGAAATTACTTTGAGTTATTTAGAATATAATAAAAAAGAATATGGCTGTGCAATTGTTCGGGATATTTGCGATCGCAAACAAGCAGAAATAGCCTTACAACAAGCTAAAGAAGCAGCAGAAGCAGCAAACCATGCCAAAAGTGAATTTTTAGCCCGCATGAGTCATGAATTGCGAACCCCCATGAATGCAATTCTGGGATTTACACAACTTATAGAACGAGATTTAGAGCGCAATCCTAAAGTTTTTTTGGCGAATCATAAAGAGCATTTAGACATTATTAGTCGCAGTGGTGAACATCTTTTAAATTTAATTAATGATGTTTTAGAAATGTCTAAAATTGAAGCGGGACGCATTGTATTAAATCCAGCCAAGTTTGATTTAACTTGCCTTTTGGATTCTATTAATGATATGTTAGCCTTTAAAGCAGAATCGAAAGGCTTAGATTTTAATGTGATTGCCAATCCGAATCTTCCCCAATATATTGAAACGGATGAAAGTAAACTTAGACAAGTCTTAATTAATCTTTTGGGAAATTCGATAAAATTTACCGAAAAAGGGTCGATTACTTTAAGGGTAAACCCTTTAAATACCAACTTATCTTCCAACCCAATTTTAATCAATTTTGAAGTTGAAGATACTGGCCCAGGAATTTCAACAGAAGAGTTAGCTTTATTATTTCAACCCTTTGTACAAACCGAAACAGGTCGAAAATCTCAACAGGGAACTGGACTGGGTTTACCGATTAGCAAACAGTTTGTGCAGTTAATGGGAGGAGATATAACTGTTACCAGTGAAGTCGGAAAAGGGACAATATTTCAATTTTATATTCAAGCAAATTTAGCCAATTTTTCGGAAATTCGCTGTCAAGAATTAACCCAGCAAGTGATAGGGTTAGCACCCAATCAACCCAATTATCGAATTTTAGTGGTTGATGATAATTGGACAAATCGACAGTTAGTGATTAAGGTTTTAAACCCTTTAGGATTTCAAATCAAAGAAGCCGAAAATGGTCAAGAAGCAATTACCCTTTGGGAAAGTTGGCAACCTCATTTAATATTTATGGATATGCGAATGCCTGTGATGAATGGGTATGAAGCAACGCAATGGATTAAACAGCGTTTACAGGGTCAAGCAACGGTAATTATTGCGTTAACAGCAAGTGCGTTACAACAAGATCAATTAGTGGTTTTATCAGCAGGATGTGATGATTTTATTCGCAAACCTTTTCGCGTTGAAGTCTTGTTTGAAAAAATTGCTCAACATTTAGGGGTAAATTTTATTTATGAACAGGATGAAATAGATTTAGAACCCTTAGCAATGTCGGCTTCTTCCGTAGAATTAAATCATATTGCAGAATTAACACCAGAAGTGTTAGCGTTGTTACCCAAACCCCTTGTTCAAGAGTTATATCAAGGTTCCCTGAAACTTAATTCTAAGTTAGTGACTGAAGCTATTAAAAAAATCCCCGTTTCTCAGCAATCGATTGGTCAATTATTAACACAGTTAGTCAATGATTTTCGATATGATGTTATTATCGATTTAACAGAAGCGATCGCTGAAAAAAATTAAGGTTCAATTTTAAATTTCCAAACCAAAATTTGATTCTCATCCCCACAACAAATAAATTGTTGATTATCAGGACTAAAAATAATCGGGGGATATCCTGCGAAACAATGAGATAAGATTCCTAGCTGGTGTGGTTGACTCATATCCCATAAATAAATTCTGCCATCGTCGCTGCTACTAGCTAACCATTTACCATCAGGACTCATCGCCAAAGATGAAACAATTTTTGAATGTTCGGTTAAGGTTTTAATTAATTCTCCGGTGTTTAAATCCCATAATTTGATGGTATGGTCAGCACTTCCACTGATTAATAAAGGTTGAGTTGGACTTAAGAAAAGACTGGAAACTTGATCTAAATGTCCGGTTAAGGTTTTTAAGCTTTTTAATTGGTAAACTTGCCAAATTTTAATGGTTCCATCAACACTAGAACTGGCAAATAAATAATTTCTTAATGAGTGCTGATTGACATTTGATGAAGATTGATTTATAATAGAAACATTAATAAATTGAACCGCTAAAACTGCTTCTAAATGTTCACAATAACGATAGAGTAATTCCCCGTTTCTTTGATTCCAAAGCTTAATACTATGGTCTTCACTACCACTAGCAATAATAGAACCATCAGGACTATAAGCAACGGTATAAACCGCACCGCAACGATGGCTATAGGGAGAACCGGAATGGCTAAAAAATCGGTCGGCGATCGCTCTTTTATCTAAATTCCAAGAAATTAAGGTTCGATCTAAACTTCCACTCACTAATTTACGGCCATTGGGACTAATAGCTAGGGAAGAAATAGCGGCTTCATGACCCATTAATCGATGTAAGAATTGCCCTGTTTTTAAATTCCAAATCCTTAAGGTTTTATCCTGACTTCCACTAATTAATAGATATCCATTGGGGCCAATAGCTAAGGCTTGAACAGGAGCTTGATGACCCGATAAAATATTAGTACATTTTAGGTTAAGGTGAGAGGAAATGGATATAAAAGGAAATTCAATTTGAGGTTTTGGAAGGGATTGTGATTGAGATAAGGGAGGGTTTAACGTTGCAATTAAGCTAGACTTGACAGGAGAATAAAAAGCCGAATTGTATTCTTTTAATAAACAATGAGTTGTGGGAAATGGCAGTGAATCCGGCTTAAAAAAGAGTTGATTTTCAGAAAAAGAATGAGAAGAAATAGCTTGTAATTCAGTCGCTACGATAATATTTAAAGAGGAGGGAGGTGGAATCGTTGTGATTGGTTTTAGGGTATTCGGTTCTAAATCCTGTAATACTTCTTCAACGGTTTGATAACGGTCTTTAACTAAATCTTTGAGTAATTTATCTAAGATTTGATTAAGTTTAGGGTTTAAGGTTTGATTAATATTTGCTAAATGCGATCGCCAAATTAATTCTCCACTGAAGGGATCAAATAATTGATTAGGCGGAATTTGGGTGAGTAAATGAATACAAGTCATTCCCAAACTATATAAATCACTAGCTGGATAAGCCTTTCCACCGCGCATTTGTTCCAAGGGTGCATAACCTACAGTTCCCGTCAAAGTTCCTGTATGGGGTTGTAATAAATTCAGGCTATATTTAGCAATTCCAAAGTCTACTAAAACTAATTTCTGATCACTTTGACGACGAATAATATTATCGGGTTTAATATCTCGATGAATAATATGATGTTGATGAATAAATTTTAAAATCGGTAAAATATCTTGTAAAAGTTTAATAATTTTATCTTCACTAAAAAAGCCGTTTTCGTTTAATTCATGCAATAAATTTTTGCCTTCAATCCATTCTTCAATTAAATAGAGGTGTTCTTCTTGTTCAAAATAAGCATATAAGCTAGGAATTTGAGGATGAATCCCTAATTCTTGCAGACGTAAGGCTTCTTGATTAAATAGTTCAATAGCTTTTTGAACCCAGGAAATTTTATGAGATTGAGGCGAAAATTGTTTAATAATGCAGGGGGTATTAAACCGATCTAAATCAACGGCTAAAAATGTACGACTCATCCCTCCTTCCCCTAGCTCCTGTACAGCACAATAACGTTCTTTTAAGAGTAACGTCGTCCCACAGGTTTGACAGAGGTTAATTCCTGATGGATTTTGGGGTTTTCGACAATAGGGATTTAGACAATAACTCATCGGATTTGGCATACCAGAATATTAGGTTTAGGATTTGGGGTTGATGCCTCAAGTTCCGAAAGCCGATCGTTTGAACTCATTATATTAGAGTAGTCGATGAATGAAAAATTTAGCTTAATCTTAAGGATGATTTAGCTTTTTAAGCTTGAGTTTAAGCGGTTGTAATCCTGGAAAGCAAACTAATGTAAATCCGATTCCCAAATTCCAATATAAATTCGATCAAGTTGATCTCGTTCAATAATCCCTTCGAGGGAATCAATCACAAATAAATAAGACTGCCTTTGGCGATTATGAACACTTTTTAATCCGGCTTCTAGGGAAGAACTTAAGCGACAACCCGACATACTATTGAGGGTAATTAAAATGGTTTGTAAATCAACTTGTTGCGAAAAAGCAGCTTCCGTTTGTCGTAATTTTCCCGATTGTTGATCAAATAAAAAACCCACACTAACTCGGTTAGGAATTAAATGATAAAAAATAGCTTGGGTATTAGGCCAATAGCCAATTTCTGTTCCAGTGGGAGTTCCAAACATTTGAAACACTTGACTTTTATCAACACCGGGTCGAAACCCCGGAATTCCATCACCTGTGGGAACTTGATTGCATTGGTCAAGATCGATTTTAGAATCGTGGGGAGAGGTGATTTTTGGAACAACAGGAATGGAAAAATCAGGAATAATAGTAGCTGCAATCAGTTGACTTTCTTCCGCAGGAAAACAAAGGATAGGGGAAGCATAATTTTCAGAATAGAGAAGCATAGGTAATAAACCTGTTAAAAACAATTTTAAAATAATAGATAGCCTCCTTTAGCTTGCTTTTAGAACTATTAAATAAACTTCTTAAAAATTGAGATTAAGGTTGTACTCAACCTGCCCACCCAACTGTTTTTTAATCCCCAATTAAAGATAAACTTAAGATGGCACTGAGGATTAAAATAACAGTTGGGTAAGTTTTATTGTTGTGATAACCCATATTGGTTATTGCTGGGAAGATTGTTTTTCAATCACCGCTTGACGGAATCCCAAAACCACTAAAATATTAGCCAAGGTTAAAAAAACTTCCGCACCACCATGTAACCAATCAATATTAGCTAAGGCTTCCCCATAAGCTACCTTGGCATAAATTCCCGCCGGAATTGTAACACCAACAAACACTAAAGTTCCATAAAATCCAATTAATGCTAAACGAGGCATTTGACCCGAACGAGTTAAAAACCACAAAAACCCTAGATAGGGAAATAAAGAAACAGCAAATAAGGTGTCTTTTGATAACATCATTAATCCCAGGTTAGAAAACTGTGAATAGGGGTAATCCGCTTTAATTTTTAACAGAATTGGCATCGCGCCAAATCCACCAAGCTGCTGCACAGAGGGTGGTATTTCCCACAACGGTCATGGTCGCTTGTAGGGTGACTAACCATTCTAAAGAAGCCGGATTATCAAAATAATGCCAGGTACAGGCACACATGGCACTGACTAAAGACGGTAACATGGCGAAGGAAAGAACCCACCAAGCTCGATTTTGAGTGATTTCTCCATAAATCCAGATAAACCAAATCGCGGCGATCCATTCAATTACACTCGAAATATGAATGATCCAAGTTGGAATCGATAAAGCGTGCATAATTTCACAAGAGATAACAGAAAAGTTCAGTCAGATTTTATTCCGATATTTATGTTAATTTAATTGGCGTGCAATCTGATATAAAGTTAGATGTCGAGTTAGAGTTGGGAATCGGCCAGCGAAAGGGGAAACCATGCAACGGGTGATTTGTTGTGGATATTATGGAAAAGGCAATGGCGGGGATGAAGCCTTGTTAGCGTCGTTGTTACAAATGTTACCATCTACGGTTGAACCCATTGTCCTGTCTGGAAATCCCGCCCAAACCCAAGCTTATTATCAGGTGGAAGTCTGCGATCGCATGAATGCCTTTCAAGTCCTGAAGGCTCTACGTCGTGCAGATGGGTTAATTTGGGGCGGAGGTAGCCTCATGCAAGATGTCACCAGTGCCATCAGTCCTTTCTATTATGGGGGATTGATGGGATTGGCGCAACAGATGGGACTCAAAACGATGGCCTGGGCCCAGGGTATTGGCCCCTTGAACCGTTCTATTTCCCAAGGGTTGGCAAAAAAAACCTTTTCCGGCTGTAATGTCGTTAGCGTGCGGGATACGGGTTCTGCAAGGTTATTGTCTAACTGGAATATTCCCTTTACCTTGGCCCCTGACCCGGTTTGGGCTTTGGATGCTCAACCTGTCGCCCGGTTGTGGGATTTACCCGCCCCTAGAGTGGCGTTGACGTTGCGACCTGATCCCCAATTGACACCGGAACGGTTATCATTAATCATTCGGGCGTTAGTCTCGTTTCAAAAAGCAACTCAAACGTTTATTTTATTAATTCCATTTCAACCGATTCAAGATTTAGCGATCGCTCAAGTTTTACATCAAGCCCTTCCCGAAAATAGTCAGGTTTTAATCTTAGAAGATCCGCGACAATTAAAAGGAGTGTTTCGAGGGGTTGAGTTTGTGATTGGGATGCGATTTCATAGTTTAATTATGGCAGCAACCCAAGAATGTAAATGTTTTGCCTTGAGTTATGACCCCAAAGTGAGTCGATTAATGGAAGAATTAGAATTACCGGGATGGGAAATTGATCAACTTCCCGATGATCCGAATCTTATCAGTAAAACCTGGATTGATTGTTATGCCCATGATGAACCTTTATCGAAGGGAAAAATTGAATTTTTTGTAGATCGGGCAACCGTCCATCAAGAATTATTGTACTCCCAGTTCAATTAAGTTATATTGTTTATTTTTTGTCATTAATTTATGGTTCGCGTCCGAGTTCGTCAGCACGTTAATCCTCTCAGTCAAAAATATCAAGCTCCTGTTATTGTTCCTGACTGGTCTAAGATTTATAAGAATTTGCATCAACCACTTCATTTAGATATTGGTTGCGGGAGAGGTTTATTTTTATGGGAATTAGCTCACTTAGAACCGCAATGGAACTTTCTAGGGTTAGAAATTCGAGAACCCTTAGTCAATGAAGCAAATACTTGGCGAGATCAACAAGAATTAACGAATTTACATTATTTATTTTGCAATGCTAATACTTCAATTCAACCGATTTTAGAGTCCTTACCCCCCGGACTTTTAAAACGGGTGAGTATTCAATTTCCTGATCCTTGGTTTAAAAAACGGCATCAAAAACGACGAGTGGTTAAACCGGAATTAGTAGACAATTTAGCTCGTTATTTAACAGAAGGATCAGAAGTTTTTGTGCAGTCGGATGTTGAGGAAGTGGCGATAGAAATGTGCGATCGCTTTTCAGAAAATGGGGCGTTTCATCGTACCCAAAATGATTGGTTAGCTGAAAATCCGCTTCCAGTTCCCACAGAACGAGAACAGTCTACTTTAGAAAAAGGTGAACCTGTTTATCGAGCTTTATTTATAAAGTAGGGAATTGGGAATTACGAATTACGAATTGGGAATTACGAATTACGAATTACGAATTACGAATAGGAAATAAATACTGACCAAAACTGAGAGGAGAAACATTCAGACAATTTGCTTTTAGCCTGAACGCTTCTCCTCTAATCTTTGACCGTAACCCTAAAATTGTATAAAAGTGAGGATTCTTATGATTTAGGGAAAGGCCAACATTTAAAATTTACAAAAGAAACAGAAGTTGTTTTTAAATTTTGAAAAGTTTTTATTTGAAAAAAATTAAGCACCAATTGCTTCTTCAACACCGGGTAAACGTTGGGCGGAATAACCTACACCACGCACGGTTAAAATATATTCAGGATTGCGTTGATCTTCTTCAATTTTTGCCCGTAAACGAGCAACATGAACATCTACAACCCGCATATCCGCAATGCGTCGAGGGGTATATCCCCATAATTCTTTGAGAATTTCAGAGCGAGAAACAGCTTGTCCAGATCGCTTAACTAACAACTCCAACAAATTGAATTCAATATAGGTTAACGGAACCACTTTCTCGCCTTTATACACTCGCCGTTTGACCGTATCAATTCGCACCGCTTCAATTTGAATGACTTCCGGGCTTAGGCTATGGGATAAATGGGTATCTTTAAAGCGTCGTAAAATGGCATGAATTCGAGCTTCTAATTCTTTAGGAGAAAAGGGTTTTGTTAAATAATCATCAGCCCCTAATTCTAAACCTGTAATCCGATCTGCAACGTCCCCTAAAGCGGTTAACATAATAATCGGAACATCAGATTTAGTGCGAAGTTCTTGACACACCCCATAACCATTGAGTTTAGGCATCATTACATCCAAAACTAACAGGTCAGGACTTTCCCGTTCAAACATTTCCAGCGCTTCTAAACCATCGCCTGCGACTACCACATTGTAGCCAACCATCGAAAGACGAGTTTTTAAGATGCGCCGAATCGCGGATTCATCATCAGCAACCAGGATTTTTTCACCGTTGCGTTTTTCATCAAGTTGGGGTTGTACACTCATATCTGCTTTTATGATGGATGGATCGGCTATCGATTTAGCAATACCAAAGCAAATCATATCCATGTCGCAAGTTCTCAGGACTGCTTCTCCCCACAAATCCCGATAACTTGCACAGCGATATGATGGGACAGAAACTCACTCGCTTTTGGGGTGGGTGATTCAGTCTAATGCTTAAGATTGCTGTCTATTATGATAACATACGTTTTCAATTTGTTATCAAACTTAACAATTTCCGGGATGAAGGTCACATTCAGTTACACAACTTAATATTTTTTAAACAAAAAACGGTGTTAACGGATACTTTAACAATTAATATAGGGGAAATGATAAGCTTTAACAAGAGGCTTATAAAATCAAATTCGTTAATAAAATTGATTGTCCAAAGGTAGTTTAGTAAAAACAATGCCGAATCCATTTCTAGGAGTCAGGATTCCTCCTGAACTGAATGAAGCACTTATGGCAAGAGTAGAAACAACCGGACAATCTAAGTCGGATATTGTGATTCAGGCTTTAAGTGCTTACCTGGGAATAGCCACGCAGCACCAAAAGCTTGAAAATATGGAGACACGACTGTCTACATTAGAACTGAAGTTAGAACAACTGACTCATCGAATTGACAACTAGGAATTCAGGGAATACGGGAAACGGGAATTAAATTTTAAATAACACGTTTAAAGCTAACAATTTATGGCTAAATTTAAGTTACGCCGATCTCAAAATGTTTCGGGGAATTTTTACGTTGATGAGACTTGTATTGATTGTGATACTTGTCGCTGGATGGCTCCCGAAGTGTTTAACCGTGAAAATGAACAATCAGCCGTTTATCATCAACCAACCACTCAAATAGAACAAGAACACGCTTTACAAGCATTATTATCTTGTCCGACCGCTTCTATTGGCAGTGTTGAAAAGCCTTCAGAAATTGTCAAGATTCAACAAATGTTTCCGCTTCTAATAGAAGACAATGTTTATCATTGTGGATATCATTCTCAAGCGTCTTTTGCAGCAACCAGTTATTTTATTCAATATCCCCAAGGCAATATTTTAGTGGATTCTCCTCGATTTACCCCGGCTTTAGTTAAACGATTAGAAGCATTAGGGGGAGTCCGTTGGATGTATTTAACCCATCAAGATGATGTGGCTGATCATCAGAAATTTCATGATCATTTTGGATGCGATCGCATTTTACATCAAGATGAGATTCAGGAAGGAACAAAAGATATAGAAGTCAAATTAATCGGAACAGATAATATCCAATTAAGCGATGATTTGCTGATCATTCCTGTTCCAGGTCATACCAAAGGACACACCGTTTTATTGTATCAAAATAAATTTTTATTTACTGGAGATCATTTAGCTTGGTCAAACACTCTGCAACAGTTATACGCCTTTCCAGACTATTGTTGGTATTCCTGGACAACCTTAATCAATTCGATGCAAAAATTACTAAATTATTCCTTTGAGTGGGTGCTTCCGGGTCATGGACGGCGCTATCATACGGATGCAGTTACGATGCAGCAACAACTCCAAATTTGTATAAGCTGGATGGAGACACAAAATGCCAGAAAATCGTGAGTGCTGATCATTAAAGTTATTATTACTTGAAGCTTAAATTCTAAACCCATGACATCAACAAAACCAAAAAATTTACATCTTGAAAAAATAGCAGTTGTCCGAAAAATGCGACAATTAAGTAATATTTTAGATAATGCAATTCGGGTTCCGGGTACATCGATTGGGATTGGAATTGATCCAATTTTAGGGTTAATTCCAGGAGGAGGGGATATCTTAGGAGGAATTCTTTCGATTTATATTGTATTTCAAGCCTTTAAATTAGGTGTACCCCGTGAAACCTTAACCCGAATGGTGTCTAATATTGCTTTAGAAACCATTACGGGGACTGTTCCCGTATTTGGAGATATATTTGATGTCGCCTGGAAATCTAATGTTAAAAATGTGGAAATATTAGAAGCTCATCTTAATTCTCCATTAGAAGGAAAAAAAGCAGATCAGTGGTTTATTATTTTACTATTAAGCGGATTATTATTATTAATTATATTAATTTCTGCCCTAGGTATTTTTGTTTTAACCTTAATTTGGCAGGCATTAATACCCTATTTTAATTCGTGAATAATTTTAAAATGGTGGTTTAAGTTTCGCTAGGAAGTACCCAACAAGCGACTTGATGATGAGGTTCAATCTGTTCTAAGGGGGGATTTTCTTGAAAACAATGTTCAATGGCAAATTGACATCGAGGCGCAAAAGGACATCCTGGGGGATAATCCATTAAATTGGGGGGAGTTCCTTCAATGGTTGATAATGATTCTTGACGAATTTGATCGAGTCGCGGTAAACTTTTTAATAACCCAATAGTATAAGGATGACGTGGGGTTTTATAAAGTTGATGCACCGTTGCTTGTTCAACAATTTGTCCCGCATACATGACTATAATTCGATCTGCTAATCCCGCTAATAAAGCTAAATCATGGGTAATCCAAATCACAGACATTCCCTGTTGATTTCGCAGTTGTTTAACTAATTCTACAACCTGGGCTTGCACCGTTACATCTAATGCCGTTGTCGGTTCATCTGCAATTAATAATTGAGGTTGACACCCTAATGCCATTGCAATCATAACCCGTTGACGCATTCCCCCAGAAAATTCATGGGGATAGTTTTTTAACCGTCGTTCTGGACTAGGAATTCCGACCTGTTGCAAGAGTTGAATGGCGCGATTTTGAGCTTGTTTTGAAGTGAATTTGAGATGAAGTTGTAGAGCTTCTGTAAGTTGTTTTCCAATAGTTAAAACCGGGTTTAAAGAAGTCATGGGGTCTTGAAAAATCATAGCAATATCACGACCCCGGATTTTTTGTAACTGTTGAGCATTCAGTTGAAGTAAATTTTTCCCTTGAAAGTAGATTTCACCCTCGGTAATTTTTCCAGGGGGTGATGGAATTAACCTTAAAATTGATAATACACTCATACTTTTCCCTGAGCCCGACTCCCCAACAATTCCTAGGGTTTCACCGGGATAAACTTGATAGGAAATTCCCTTGACCGCCTGAACAATGCCATCCAGGGTAAAAAACTGAATGGCTAAATTTTTAACCTCTAATAAGGGCATCATAAGGTTTAACATTAAATCAGAATTGTCGAAGAGTAGAGACAGAATCAGTAATATAGCCAGTCTAAATCAGTTGTACATCAGACTTAAAATTCAATTCATCTCCTGGGGCGAGGCTTGCTGTGCCCCTACAAAGACATCGTGTCTTTTTTAGGATTAATAATCTTTATTATTATGAGTGTACAATCCATTTAGACTTGCTATATCTCTACTCATTCCCTAAAAATAACTTCAGTTTAGGCGTTTTTTAGAACCATTTTTTCGGTGTCAAATTTATTTGACAACTCGTAACCGTTGGGTGACTAATGTGACTCCTCCTTGACGCATCAAAATTGCAGAAACCCAATTATCTCCTGATGTATTAGGGGCTTGACCCACTTTAAAAATCCCTCCAGAAGGCAAAAATTCTAGCTGTAAAAGTCCCTCTTGAGTATAAGCTTTTGCCGTTACGGGTTCTGTGATAGCAGTTCCAATCAGAATTTCCTCATTTAAAGGTTCTTGAACAATGGCATCGACCGTATATTCCTGACCGATTTTGACTTCCTGCGGTACATTAAAAACTACCGTTGGGGGTTGGTTTCCTAATGTTAATTTATTTTTTTCCGCTAGAATTTCCTGTTGTACAATTTTTCCGCCTTCAATCTGTTGCTGCGAAGTAATTGTTGAGGTTAAGCTAAATTCTCGATTATTAATCGTTTTGGTTCCCGTAATTTCTGTTACTGTTGTGGTGGTTAAAGCGTTTCCATTTTGTTGCCAAGATTGCAATTGGGTGCGATAATTCAAACGAGAATATTTATTCCAAAAATCTTTAAGAACTTGTTTGAGCGTTTGATGATTTAAGCCATCGGAATTGGTAAAATTAGAACTATAAAAACCCATCACAGCTTCTACATCCTGACGATTAGCCGCATCATCAATTTGAGTTAAAAGATTGGTCACGTTAGCGGGTGCTGTTTCTGGGGTTTCGGCATTAACGGGCTGAGAAATTGCTGTACCCGTTCCCCAAATTACCAATCCTAAAACCACAGAAAATAAGGGTGTTGGCAATATAGGGCGCGTCTGTATAAAAGACTTGTTCTGAGAAGATGGCCGTTGAACGGTTGGGAAAATTGTCATCTGAATTCAAGGTTAAGGATTTGTTCTGAACCGATAAACGGTATAAGAATAGCGATTTTGTGTGAATTTTATGGTAACTTAAAAATTCATAACACTAAATCGAACGCAGAGTAGGGGAGAAAACTTGAGTCAAACACCCATTCGCTTACTGATTGCCGCTAGTGGTACAGGGGGACATTTATTTCCGGCGATCGCCACTGCCGAAAACCTGTCAGATTTTGAGATAGAATGGTTGGGTGTGCCTGATCGCTTAGAACGAGAATTAGTTCCCCCCGAATATCCCCTGCATACGATTTCCGTTGAAGGTTTCCAACAACGCTTCGGTTTCGGAACCCTAAAAATTTTAGCAAAATTCGCCCTTTCCCTGGTGCAAGTCACCTCTCTCCTCAAAACAGGACAGTTCCGAGGGGTATTTACCACGGGCGGGTATATTGCGGCACCTGCGATTATCGCGGCTCGTTTCCTCGGTCTGCCTGTAATTTTACATGAGTCTAACGCCTTACCGGGTAAGGTGACTCGGAATTTTGGCCCTTGGTGTAATACCGTTGCTTTGGGGTTTGGGGCGGCTGTTCCTTACCTAGCTAATGCTAAGACCGTTGTTGTGGGAACTCCCGTGCGTTCGGCTTTTATGCAAGCGTCTCAACCCTTGTCTTTTTTCCTCCCCGATGACGTTCCGGTTATTGTGGTGGTGGGAGGAAGTCAAGGTGCGGTGAGTGTGAATAACTTGGTGCGACAGGCGGCCCCTAGTTGGTTTGAAGTTGGGGCTTGGGTAGTACATTTAACCGGAGACAATGACCCCGATGTTGAAGCCTTGAACCATCCTCAGTATATTAAAATGCCTTTCTACAATAATATGGCAGCCCTCTTGAAACGGGCAAATTTAGCGGTGAGTCGGGCAGGTTCAGGAACCTTAACAGAATTAGCCATTACCCACACTCCTTCGATTTTAATTCCCTATCCCTTTGCAGCCGAAGATCATCAAACCTATAACGCCAATGTTTTTGCTGAAGCGGGTGCGTCCTTCGTCTTTCAACAACAGGATTTAACCGCCGACTTGCTGGCAAGTAAAGTTTTGTATCTGCTACAATCACCCCAACAGTTACAACAAATGGCGGAAGCCACAGCAGCCGTCGCCGTTACCAACAGCGCCCAACAGTTAGGGGATTTAATCCGAAATTTAATAATTTAAGTGGGTCTGTATCAACACATACTGTTTTTCTCAGTGATTTCCGTCACACGGGGATCACTGCAATATCACATCCAACCGGGATTCTACTCATACCGTTATGCCCGATAATAAGAGATAGTACAGAACATAGAGTTTTCTGAGGGTGTGGGTATGAAATTCGCAGCAGTAACCACCGCAGTAGTGATGATGATTTTGGGTTTAACTGTTCCCGCTCAAGCTGAGAACCCCGCCCATCTCAAGCAGCTATTGGAAACGAAAAACTGCCCTGGATGTGATCTCAGTGGCGCTCAATTAGTCGGTGTGAATCTTCAGGGTGCTAACCTCCGAGATGCCAACTTAAATGGCGCTAACTTACAAGGTGCTAATCTCAACGAAGTCAATTTTAATCGGGCTGGATTAACTGAAGCGAATTTAGAAAGTGCTAGTCTAATTGCTGCTAAATTACATGGTGCTAATTTAGAAGGTGCTAATTTAAGCCATTCTAACTTGAGTTTAGCGGGTTTAGTGATTGCCAGTTTAAATAATGCTAATTTAAGTCATGCTAATTTAATTGGGGCAAATTTAGAGAGTGCCGATTTAACAGGGGCTAACCTAAGAAATGCTCAACAATCCGTTGCTAATTTAGGTGAAGTGAAGTTACAAGAAGGCAGTTTATATGGATTTGATATCAGTGGTGTGAATTTACGCGATGCTGATTTAACAGGGGCTAATCTCACAGGTGCAAATTTAAACGCTTCAGATTTAGCCGGAGCTACTTTAGAAAATACCACCATGATTAATGCAAATCTCATGAATATTCGTCGGTAATCATGACATCAATTTTTTGTTCACCGTCCTTAACTTGGGTTGGGGATGGTGTTTTTTGTTTCGGGATGGCTCTAGGGTACTTAAGTTGCAATTCTTGTATCATTATTTCTTTAGTTGTTATTAAGCACAATGTGGAACAGGCATCTTGCCTGTTGTACACCTCACCACGATAATAACCGCTATAGGAGTTATTAAGAGCGATCGCAACCCCACACCCCAACCTTAGACCGCAGAGCAATTATTCTCTTCTGTAAAATCCGTAATCGGAATTAGTGTAACATTACAATTAATAGCAGTATTCGATTGACGTTCATCAACAGTAATTAAAGGATAATTTAGATTTAATGCTAAAGCAATATATAGAGAATCATAAATAGCTAATTGATGGGTTAATCCAATATCTAAGGCAACAGATAGTAAGTGATGAACAGAAATAATTTGAAATGGAATAGATTGTAAATCCTGAATTAGTAATTTTGCTTGTTTTTCAGGAAGTCCATAAAATCTAACTTGCTTCCAAATGACATTTGTACATTCTAATAAGCAAAATTCAGGGATGTAAAACTGATCTCCTTCCAAGAGGCGATTAAAAAGTATTCGGGTTTGTGCAGTGTATTCTTGCTGAATAAATCGCTGAATCACAATACTAGCATCAATAATATAATGATTCATTATTTATTGCGATCCTCCTGTAAAAGTTGTAAGGTAGAAGGAACAGAGTTAGGAGGATTCCAAATATGAGAATCAATAGATTTAAAGATTTCCGTCAACTGGTGTTGATTAGAAGATTGTTTGATAATTTTTTGTTCTCTAAGTCTTTCATCAACAATTGAAACAATTAGGGTTTTTAATTCTTCAAAGTCGAGATTAGATAACGGTTGTTTTAACATGATTTTTAGCTCGTCTAGTTATTTATCAGTGAGACACTTTCTGGAGACATTGTTAATGGATTCATCATCAGCTTTACATTTAGTAAGATTATTGATAATGGCTATATCATTATAGCATAATATTCATGTTATCAGGTGCGATCGCATTTCAACACCTGAACTGAGTTAGAAAAGTAATAGTTTTTGCTTCTGTAGCCCGTTAATATTAGATTGTGATAATATTAGTTAAATTGTACTGATCAATAATCAAAATATGAAAATTAAAGTCATTGTTTGGCAAGAAGATAATGTTTGGTGTGCGAGTGTTCCTGCATTACCGGGTTGTCATACTTGGGGTGAGAGTTATGAACATTTAATGGAAATGGTGAAAGAGGCAATAGAAGGTTGGTTAGAAGTTGCAAGTCAACAACAGTCTCCCACTGAACAACAACAATTAGTGGAGATTTCTCTATGAAGTCAGTTTCGGGGAAAGTGCTGTGCAAAATTGTTGAAAAGGGGGGATGGAGATTAAACAGGATAAAGGGAAGTCATCATATTTATACTCAAGAAAATAGTTCAGTTCTTCTTGTGATCCCTGTTCATGGAAATAGAGATTTACCCATCGGAACATTAAAAGCGATTCTGAAGGATGCAGGTTTAACTGAAGATGATCTTAATTTATAATTGATTGTTTTTTAGGAGTTATTAAGAGCGATCGCATTTCAATACCTCAAAAAAACGATCACATTTCAATACCCCAAAAGAGCGATCGCCTCTCCAACTTCCCTACAAAAATGATAAAATGTTATAATCTGATCGAACTGTTTTATCAAAAACTTGAAATAATATTTTATGGGTATGAACGTTGAACAAATTGAAAAGGCAATTTTAAATCTCTCTGAACAAGATTTTAGTAAATTACGCAATTGGTTATTAGACTTAGATTATCAACAATGGGATAAACAGTTAGAACAAGATATTATAAAGGGTAAACTTGATGATATAGCATCTGAAGCACTTGCTGAATTTGAAGCCGGAGATTATCAAGAAATGTAATGCACTATACTAATAGCAAATTCTGGTTATTTTATAATCAGTTACCTGAAGATATAAAACAGATAGCAGATGAATATGATAGATTAATTAGTAAATAAAAGCGATCGCACATCCAACTTCCTGAAAAAGCGATCGCATCTTAAACTCTTACTAAACTTAACGTATTTCACAAAATATGGAACTATTTAGGTATAAGAATCCAAAGTTCACCATTATAAGCTCCCGTTGCTGGATTATAAGGTTGATCTGCTAAACCAACGTATCGATCTGCAATTCGATGATCAAGAAAATAATTACCATTAGCAGACTTTATAATTACTCTACCTTTTCCCGCATCAACAAGTTCCCAAAGTTCACCATTATAAGCTCCCGTTGCTGGATTATAAGGTTGATCTGCTAAACCAACATATCGATCTGCAATTCGATGATCAAGAAAATAATTACCATTAGCAGACTTTATGATTACTCTTCTTGATACAACAGGTTGAGAAGCTTGTAAATGATCCCAAACTGTCTTTCTAAATTCAACATTGGGAATGTTTGAAAGTTTATCCATCCAAATTCCATCATTACTTGGACTCCAAACACAACAATCTACATTACCATTGACTAGCAGAATATCGGGGCGATTAGATTGAGCTTGAGCTTCTTTTGGTGTTTGATTAGGAAAACCCGCCATTTCAGCAATTGCTAAACTGGTACTCACGGCTAAAGTAGTCAAAAATTTTGAGAATTTCATATTTTAATTTTTGGCAATTTGATTATCGATCTTCTGTCACTCTATTTTTTTTAAGAGGTTAATGCAATCTTAAAATATCTTGTTTTATCTTGTCTTTTGTTACAAAATATTCCCTTTAATATCTTAAATTATCTTGAAATGTCTTGCTCAAAAAGTGTATAATGGCTGAAACCCCTACCCTCATTATATTTATGACTATAGCAGAAATTTTACAATTAGCTGATGAATTGGTTTATACTAAAAAAGGGAAACACTTAGATGATCTTCAGGAGACAATCATTAAGGGACTTTGGGAAGATCAAACCTATCAGGAAATTGCTCAGGAATCCAACCGTAGCGAGAGTAGGGTTAGAAATATCGCTGCTAAGTTATTACAATTGTTATCTGAAGAATTAGGAGAAAATCTTGAAAAAGCCAATTTTCGTTCTACTTTTAATAGATTAAATATTTCATCATCTCGCAATCAACATATTTGTCATGTTACTGGTACTAATCATAACTTTAATTATAATCCACAAATTATATTTGCCTCAAAAGAAGATAATCCAGATAATTCAAATAATAGTAAAACTAAATCATCTTATCACGATTTAACCTTAGCTCCTCAAATAATTAAATTTTATAATAGAGAAACTGAATTACAAACCATTTCTAATTGGATATTTAATCAAAATAAACCTTTAATCTCAGTCTTGGGATTATCAGGAATAGGTAAAAGTTACTTGGTTAGAAGATTTATTGATTTAAACTTAGAACAATTTGAAGTCATTATTTGGAGAAGTTTAAAACATCCTGAATCTTTAGATTTGTTAATTGATGATTTACTCAATTTTTTTGAAATAGAAATCAAAACCAACCCCAATAATAAATTTAAACAATTATTCGATATTTTAACAAAAAAACGATGTTTAATAATTCTGGATGATGTTGAAAATATCTTTATTACTGGTGAATTTGCAGGACAATATCAATCTCAATATCAAGATTATCAAAACTTTTTTACTAAAATTATTGAAACACATCATCAAAGTCATGTAATTTTAATTAGTCAGGAAAAATGTAAAGAGATGGAATGTTTAGATGAGGAATTATATCCTGTTAAATGCTTAGAGTTGTCAGGATTAGATAGTAGTGAAATCCTAACTAATATGGGATTAAAAGATGAAGATAGTTGGCAAAATTTAATCAATTTATATGAAGGTAATCCTTTTTATCTAAAAACCATTGCTAACTCAATTAAAAATATTTATGATGGTAATGTATCGGAATTCTTAGCAGAAAATCAAGACAATTGTGGAACAGGAATTTTGCCTGTTATCACAATGCAAATACAAACAAATTTACAAGTATTATTTAATAAGTTATCACCGATAGAACAACAAATTGTAATCAAATTGAGTGATTCTGAACAGCTTGTATCCAGAGAAGATTTAAAAACAAGTTTAGATTTATCTTCAACAGATTTAATTAATAGTTTAGAATCTTTACAACAAAGATATATACTCCAGAAAATCAAAGGCGATAAAATTATGTTTAAATTAGATTCTATTTTTAGAGAATATGTGAAAAATTAAGGATTTCATCAATTTCATTTAATTTATTTTCTTTTAACTGTTGAGCAGTGGTTTGTATCCAGAGATAAAAATCTTTTTCATAAAGAGTATTAGGTTTTGTCGTGGATGAGTTAATCATGGTTAATCGCCTTTAATTTATCATTTATGATTAAATATGTATCCTATTTTTATAAGAAGTTACAAAAAACTATAATTTGTTGTAAAACCCCCTGTAAATTTTGTCTAATCTCTTGATTTTTAATTCTGATTATTTTTAACCCTCTGGCAGCTAAAATAGCATCCCTTTCTTGATCTGATTCAACTTGTTGTTCATGAATTTCTCCATCCACCTCTATAACTAATTGAGCTTGATGGCAGTAAAAATCGACGATAAAACCATCAATAATTTGCTGACGACGAAAGTGTAATCCATTTAAGTTATTTCTTCTTAACTGTTCCCAGAGGATTTTTTCTTCTGGGGTCATTTCTTGACGAAGTTGTTTAGAACGCTGGTATTTTTCAGACGTTATTTTCTGTCCGACAATAATATTTTTTCGTTCCATCTCGATATCTTTTATAGCATTAAAATTTTACGTTGGTGTGAGATCGCTTGTTTGACCTCTCCCCCAACCCCTCTCCTACAAGGAGAGGGGAGCAAGATTAGTATTTGTGATCACAACAAAAGTCTATCAGATCATTCCCCCATTCCCTCGCAGGGAAGGGGGGTTAGGGGGGTTAGGTCAATGCTGGAATACCCAAAATATCCTCAATTTTCGGCATTTCTTCTAACGGAATGACCCGACCTTCATCTTCAAACCCAGCAATTTGATCGAAGTTCAAATAACGGTATAAATCCGCAGCAAACGGGTCAACTTTCTGCGTCACAATGTCCCGATATTCTTCAACCGTTGGGATGCGTCCTAATAACGCACAAACCGCCGCTAATTCTGCCGAACCTAAATAGACCCGCGCATCTTTCCCCATACGATTATTAAAGTTTCGAGTAGAGGTAGAAAACACCGTTACCCCATCCGCAACTCGCGCTTGATTTCCCATACAAAGGGAACATCCGGGCATCTCCGTTCTCGCTCCAACGGTATTAAAAACCTCATAAATTCCTTCATCTCGTAACTGCTTTTCATCCATGCGAGTTGGGGGACAAATCCATAAGCGAACATTCGTTTGTTCTGCCCCTTCTAATATCTTCGCAGCCGCGCGATAATGCCCGATATTCGTCATACAAGAACCGATGAATACCTCATCAATTTTGTCCCCCGCACATTCCGACATTAACTTAATATTATCAGGGTCATTGGGAGCCGCCACAATTGGCTCTTTAATCTCGTTCAAATCCACTTCAATAATATCAGCATATTCGGCATCGGTATCGGCTGCCATTAGCACCGGATTTGCTAACCATTGTTCCATTTTTGCCACCCGTCGCATCATCGTTCTGGCATCTTGATAACCCCGTGCCACCATATTAGTCATTAGGGCAACATTGGAACGTAAATACTCAGCAATGGTTTCTTGACTGAGCTTAATCGTAGACCCAGCACAGGAACGTTCTGCCGTGGCATCGGTTAATTCAAAGGCTTGTTCCACTTTTAAATCCGGTAAGCCTTCCATTTCCATAATCCGACCATTGAAAACATTTTTCTTGTTTTCCTTAGCCGTCGTTAACTTCCCTTGCTGCATGGCAACGTATGGAATAGCGTTAACAATATCCCGCAATGTCACCCCCGGTTGTAATTCTCCTTTAAATCGGACTAACACCGATTCCGGCATATCCAAGGGCATCACCCCCAAGGCGGCGGCAAATGCTACTAACCCCGAACCCGCCGGGAAGGAAATCCCCAGGGGAAAACGGGTGTGGGAGTCGCCTCCAGTTCCCACCGTATCCGGTAACAACATCCGGTTTAACCAAGAGTGAATAATCCCATCCCCCGGACGCAGGGCAACACCGCCACGAGTCGAGAAGAAATCGGGTAATTGTTGATGGGTTTTAATATCAACGGGCTTCGGGTATGCTGCGGTGTGACAGAAACTCTGCATCACCAAATCGGCGGAAAATCCTAAACAAGCCAGTTCTTTAAGCTCATCTCGCGTCATGGGGCCAGTGGTATCTTGAGAACCCACCGTTGTCATCAACGGTTCGCAGGATGTCCCCGGACGGACTCCGGGCAACCCGCAGGCTTTTCCGACCATTTTTTGGGCGAGAGTAAAGCCTTTTCCGGTATCTTCGGGCATGGAGGGACGCACAAATAACTCACTAGGTTCAAGTCCCAAGGCGGCGCGGGTTTTATCCGTTAAGCTGCGACCAATTAATAAGGGAATACGACCACCCGCCCGGACTTCATCTAAAATCGTATCGGGTTTGAGGGTAAAGGTGGAAATCACTTCTCCCGCTTCGTTGGTAATTTCGCCGTTGTAGGGATGAATGGTAATCACATCCCCAGTATTCAGTTTACTGACATCACATTCAATAGGTAAAGCACCGGAATCTTCGGCCGTATTAAAGAAAATTGGGGCAATTTTTCCCCCTAGAATATAGCCGCCCCCCCGTTTATTGGGAACGTAGGGAATATCGTTACCAATATGCCACAACACAGAGTTAATCGCTGATTTCCGAGAAGAACCTGTGCCAACAACATCTCCGACATAAGCGACAGGATGCCCTTTTGTCTTCAGTTCGGCTATGGTTTCTAACCCTCCCGGCATCCGACTTTCCAACATTGCTAAGGCGTGTAAGGGAATGTCGGGGCGGGTGGTAGCAT
>NZ_JADEWU010000029.1:0-59491 GCF_015207485.1 Planktothrix mougeotii LEGE 06226 | reverse complement strand
CAGGAAAGAATCTACTTCTGTATTCTGTTTCACCCGACATTCAACGCCGTAATTATTGCAGAGGTCAATTATGTTTGAACCGAATGGATTTGGTCAGCGTTCAATGGTGACATCTTTAGGCAGAATGGTGTATTACACCGCCGAGGGTTCACCTGGGAATTTGAATGAAGTTTCTGCGGCATTACCTCCGTTAGTCTTTTTACATGGATTTGGGGGAGGTTCTTCTGCTTATGAATGGTCAAAAGTTTATCCGGCTTTTGTCGATGAATACCGAATTTTAGCCCCAGATTTAATCGGTTGGGGTCGTTCAGAACATCCGGCAAAAACTTATAAAATTGAGGATTATCTCACGACTATTACTGAGTTTTTAGAACAAACTTGTTCACCTCCAGCCACCGTTATTGCTTCCTCTCTAACGGCAGCGTTTACAATTCGAGTTGCAATTCAGCGTCCCGACTTGTTCAAATCTTTGATTTTAGTAACGCCTTCAGGATTATCGGATTTTGGAGAAAATTATGGACGTACATTGTTCAGCCAAATTGTGAAAACACCCATTTTAGATCGGATTGTGTATTTTACTGGAATTGCTAATAGTGGCGGAATTCAAAGTTTTTTGGAAAGTCGTCAATTTGCTGAACCGGATCGAATTTATCCCGAAATTGTAGAGGCTTATTTAAAATCGGCTCAACAACCCAATGCCGAATATGCAGCCTTGTCTTTTGTGGGGGGTGATTTGTGTTTTGATTTATCATTATATATGACTCAACTGATTACACCAACGGCTATTCTTTGGGGTGAAAAATCCGCGTTTACCCGTCCTGAAACAGGCCAACGGTTAGCTAACTTAAATCCAACGGCGATTAAACTTTTTCAAAAAATAGATAATGTCGGATTAACCCCCCATTTAGAACTTCCGGGCGTCACAATTGGGGTAATTCGTCAATGTCTAAAAATCCTTGAACCTCTTTCAACCCCATGAGTACAATAAAGAGATGATCCCAAAGTAACTGTTAAGTTTATGTCTAACGCTGATTATTTCGGTGAACTTCAGTGGCTTCCTGAAGCCAAAGCCAAATTGAAAAATATCCCCTATTTTGTTCGGACTCAAGCTAGACAACGGATTGAACAACTAGCCAGAGAAGCAGAACAAGGGATTGTTACCGCAGAACTTGTGGAACAAGCACGATTGGAATTTGGCCAATAGCAGGGCTGTTTCATGTTTGAGAATTATAACTTACTTTTCAGCCATAATTCTCAAACATGATAGCTATTTTCCGAAGAATTAATATTTTATATAATGGCTATATAATATTAATTATATGAAAGATTTATCTAAATAGCATAAATAGTCCTATTCCCTACTGAGTAAAACTTCCGTTCGTGATTTTTATCTATTTTTGTATTAACTCAATTAATCAATGCGGGTTTAAAGCCAGCCCCTAGCCTCCAACTTTCTTCTTTATTCATGAATTACGAACAAAACTATTATAGCTTAAATGATTTCACTTACTATAAGATTGCATAAGCCCAGTTAGCTGAGAAATAAGTAGAAGTAGTAAAGACTAAGTTGGCGTTAGATTGACTTAACTGAAAATTCTGATGAAGCCGAGGTAAAAAATGAGGAATATATCTACAAATTTAATTAAACAGTCAATTAGACTCAGTTTAACGTTTTGGGTTTATCTGGTACTCCTCTCAGAAGTTGGGACAGCAGAATCTAGCCATCAAAATGCACCCCGGTTGCAACCGTCAGAAATACGTTCCCAAATTGATCAAACCTCTACAGAAGCACAACAACTTGTTAATGAAGCCGAAAAACTGACACAGAAAAAAAACATTCCATCTCAACTAGAAGCACTCAAAAAATGGTCAGAAGCACGATTAAAATGGCAACAATTAGGAGATAAATCTCAAGAAGCATTAACCTTACTTAAACTGGCTGAAATTTACAAAAATATAGGTGCAACCGCCCCCGCATTAGAACGCTACACCGAAGCTTTAAGCCTATACCGAGAACTTGGAAACCGCCTCCAAGAAGCATTAATCCTCAGTGAAATTGGAAATACTTATATTGCGAACTTAGAACAAGGGAAAGAAGAAGAACAGTTTAGTTTTGAACATGATCTTTTCATCGATTCTCGGCTATCCCAATTAAGATTAACTCAACAGCATAGAGATTCTAAAATCCCTTTAGAGTTTTATCAGCAATCTCTGAAAATTTACCAGGAAATGAATCACTTATCGGGAGAAGCCAGTCTTCTCAATGCAATGGCGAGAAGTCGCTATTTACATGATGATGAAGAAGATCAACAGAAATTGCTTGAAAAATCTTTAGCAATTTATCAACAAATCGGTGATCAAAAAGGACAAGCCTTAGTATTAGGTCATCTGAGTGAATTGCATCTTATTAACTACAGAAATGAGCAAGTCGGATGGGATTTATTTAATCAAGCTTTAGCTCTTTACCAGAAAAATAATGAGTCTTTCGATAATCAGGATGTGACGGGGCACCAAGGCGAAGCAAAGCTGTTGAGTGTTGCGGCTGATTATTGGGGGTCAAACAATCAAGAAAAAACCTTAGAATTCTACAATCAATCCTTAAAGATTTATCAAGAAATTGGTGATAAACAGGGAGAAGCAATAACCCTAACCCGCATTGCTGATTACTATCATAGCCTAGAAAATCGTGAAAAACAATTAGAATTTTATACTCAAGCATTAGGCATTTATCAGGAAATTGGTGATGCAGTTGGAGAAGCTAAAATTTTAGATCGGTTGGGGTTAATGTACTTCCGATTAGGAGAGGTAGATAAAGCTTTGGAATTCTACAAACAAGAATTAGGAACGCTTCAGAAAGTAAGTGATTTTTATACTAAAATCGGTGATGAACAACAAGCATTAATATTTGACTATCGCCAACCGATTATTTTATTTAACTTGGCAACTATTTATTCTCAATTAAAAGATGAAGCTCAAGAAAAAGAAGTTTATCATCAAGCACAAAGGATTTATCAAAAATGGCAAGATGACCAAGGCGAAGCGAGTTTTCTGATTAAAATTGCTGAACGTTATGGAGAGCAAGAAAACTCGGAAAAAATGCTAGAATATTTCAATCAGGCGGTTACGGTTTATCGAGAAATGGGAAATCTGGAGGCGGAAGCTAATTTATTACGGGATAAAATCTCGTTGATTTATTTTGCGCGTTTGAGAGATTTTGAAAAAGGATTGAATAGCCTTAATCAAGCTTTAGAAATTTATCAAACAATTGGAAATCTGGAGAAAACAGCAAAAACACTCGCTCAACTGGGGGATTTTTATCTAAAATTAGAAAATCCAGAAAAAGCAGTAGAATTTTACAATAAAGCTGTTCTTATTTATCAAGAAATGAATAATTTCAGTGATCAAGCCTATACATTGAGACTTGTTGGTAAACTCTACTATGAATTAGGGAAAAAACAGCAAGCATTAGAAGTGTTTCAGCAAGCTGGAAACGTTGTTCAAGAAAAGGGTGATATTGAACAATCTGTAAAAATCCTCATACAAATTGCTTCTGATTATCAAGAATTAGGAGATAAAACAATAGCAATCGAATTCTACAATCAAGTTATTCCAATTCTTCAAAAATCAGGAAACTATCAACAAGAAGCCTCAATTTTGAGAACAATTGGTCAGCTTTATTATGAATTAGAAAACTCAAACAAAGCCTTAGAAACTTTTAACCAAGCACGCAATGTTTATCAAAAAAAGGGTGATAAATCAGGGGAAGCATGGACAATTTATGAAATCGGTAAAACTTACACGATATTAGGAGAGTTTCAAACAGCTTTAGATTTCTATCAGCAAGCTTTAGCAATTTACGAGGAAGAAGCAGATGCAAACTTCCGAGAAGAACGAACCCTTGATCTGTTGATCAGAATCAGTCGAATTTATGCTTATATGGGAGACTCAGAAACTGCTATAGAATACTGTAAACAATCCCTAACGAATGCTCAAAATTTCCCCCAATCAAAAATTGTTAGACGTTCGGAAATGTTTCGAGAAATTGGTAAACTTTGTTATCAAATTGGCGACCCCAAAAAAGCTTTAGACTCTTTTAATCAATACGGGACTATCTATCAAAATTTAGGGTCGGATAGAGAAGTTGTTGGTCTGATTCGGATTGGTGAAGATTATGCTAAACTAGGAGAATCAAAACAAGCAATAGAGTTTTTCAATCGAGCGAGAAGAATTTACCAAAAAAGCGGTTTTTCGGAAGGTGAAACAGATACTTTAATTTCCATTGCTAGAATTTATTATTATAGCACAAACTATCAACAAGCTTTAGATTATTTTAATCAAGGCTTAAGAGTTGCTCAAACCATTAATAATCAAAGTCAAGAAGCCTCGATTCTCACGCAAATGGGTGATACCTACTCCCAACTCAAAGATGAGGAAAAAGCTTTAGAATTTTACAATCGAGCTAAAAAGATTTATCAAGAATTGGGGAATTATCGACAACAAACTAATATTCTCAATAAAATCGGTGAAGTTTATCAACAACTTGGCAATTTAAAAAAAGCGTTAGAAATTTACCAGCAAGCACTCAAACTTTCCCAAGAAAATGACGCTAGATCCGCTTCAGATTCCCTCTGGATTTCTATCAATATTGCACGGATATACTCGAAATTAGGAGAATTCGACAAAGCAGTGAAATTTTTACAACAAGCTATAGATTCTAATCAAAAACTGAATCCTTCTCTTTATCGAGAAATGGGGAAAGTTTATTCTAAGTTAGGAGAATTTGAAAAGGCTTTGCAGTTCTTCAATAAATCTCTAAACTTACAAAGGGATAACTATCCTGAATTACAAGCCGAAAATCGATTAGGTATTGCTGTTGTTGAACAACAAAGAGGAAATCTTGAGGAAGCTTTAACTCAGATTAAAATTGCAATTTCTTTAATTGAAGAAACACGAAGTCGTAAATTTTCATTAGAAGAACGCCTTGAGTTTTTCGCCTCAAAACAAGACTATTATGAGTTCTATATCGACTTATTAATGGAACTGCATCAACAAAATCCCTCTAAAGGATACGATGCTGAAGCGCTCAATATCAGTGAACGTTCTAAAGCCAGAAGCCTCCTTGAACTTCTCAATGAAGCTAATACCGATATTCGTAAAGGTGTTGATCCGCAATTGGTGATTCAAGAACGAAGTTTACAGCAACAATTAGATGCTGTTGAACAACGACGAGTGGAAGTTTATAAAAGTGAAAAGGATACCGAAGAAGAACAGACGACTATCGAACAAGAACGACAATATCTTTTGCGTAAATATGAAGAAGTTCAAACCAAAATCCGCGAAACCAGTCCAAGTTATGCCGCGCTGACGCAACCTCAACCCCTGACGTTAGAACAAATTCAGCAACAAATTCTGGATGAGAATACACTACTTTTACAATATAGTTTAGGCGAGAAACGGAGTTTTCTTTGGGCTGTGACGAAAGAGAGTATGACCAGCTATGAACTCCCGCCAAAAGCATTAATTGAACAAGCCACACGGCTATTTTTTACTGGGGTTGTTAACCGACGTTCTACTTCTGAGAATATCTCCAAAGCTTCTGAATCTCTTTCTCAGATGATTTTAGCCCCTGTTGCTTCTCAACTGAAGAATAAACGTTTAGCAATTGTTAGTGATGGAATTTTACATTATCTTCCCTTAAATGCTCTTTCTGTACCCATTAATTCATCAAAAAAAACAGATTATTTCCCCTTAGTTCTTAATCACGAAATCGTCAATCTTCCTTCAGCATCAACTTTAAGTCTTCTCCGTCAAGATGCTGAAAAACGAGAACCTGCACCGAAAAGTCTTGCGATTTTTGCTGATCCGGTTTTCAGTTCTGATGATACTCGATTACAAACCCCAATGTCTACCCGAAGCGAAACTTGGGAACAATATAATATTAATCGTTCTGCTCGACAATTGGATATTGGGGTTTGGCAACGACTTCCGGGAACTCGCACTGAAGCGGAAGCCATTCTCGCCCTTGTACCGAAATCTGGGAGTATTTCTACCTTTGATTTTGCCACAAATCGAGCGATCGCTACTGCTCCTCAACTGAATCAATACAAAGTGATTCACTTTGCAACTCATGGATTATTAAATAGTGTTAATCCTGAACTTTCTGGGATTGTTTTATCGATGATTGATCAACAAGGAAATCCTATCAATGGGTTTTTACGTCTTCATGATATTTTTAACCTGAATTTATCGGCGGATTTAGTGGTTTTGAGTGCTTGTAAAACGGGACTCGGGAAACAAGTTCGTGGCGAAGGTTTGGTGGGATTAACGAGGGGATTTATGTATGCGGGTACACCTAGAGTCTTGGTGAGTTTATGGAATGTTGATGATGCGGCGACGGCTGAATTGATGACCAGATTTTATCGTTTGTTGTTCAAAGAAAAGTTATCACCTACACAAGCACTTAGAAGGGCACAGTTAGAAATGCAAACAGAAACCCAATGGAAATCACCCTACTATTGGGCTGCATTTACTTTGCAGGGGGAATGGCGCTAAACATGAATTTTATATTCTAAACTCTTTAAAAGTAAGGTTAGAACATCAGTACAAAAAATACTGGTATTCAAGGAGATGTGGCAATGACATCAAACCTGTTCAATAGGAAATTTCAATAACTAATGAAGGATAATTACAAGAACTATCCTTCATAGTTGTTTGCCTACAGTTTTGAGGATTGTGTTTGCAGTTTCCTAGACCTACGGTTGAAATAATCTACCCCAACCTGTTCCGGGCCCCTCTGCTGTCCAGCGATAGGTCATTTCATATTGACTGTAAATGGTGCCTTTGCCATTTTCTACCGCACCTGTGTAACGATCATTGAGAGAACCATAAGGATCATTAACAATGAAATCTCCCTCTTCAGTTCGCCCTCGTACAACAATCATGTGACCCCCAGAAGGATGTTCCGTTGTCCCCCGATGCAAAATACCAATTACAACAGGACGATTTGCTTCTAGTTCCCGATAAATATCCTCAAAATCGAGATCCGTATGCCAAGCACTATTTAAACCAAAATGCGATAAAGTTTGAGTTTGAACTTCATGATCCGTGGTATCGCCATATTCAAAGACCATTTCTAAGTAAATATCATCTCCATCTTTTCCAGGTAAAGTTCCAGGTCGGAAATACTCTAAACACATCGCACAGGAGGAAGAATTACAAGTTCTTTCAGGATCTCGATAATTATCAGTTTGAGGAAACCAAGGAACAGGAAGTAAAATTTTCTTGGGTTTGATTTGAAGTTGGGGATTGCAAAGTTCTACATCCTGAGTGTGAACAAACCAAGTATTTCTTCCCTTAAAAGATTCAGCTAAAAAGGCAACTTTTAGGTAATCTCCGGTTTGGTACGCATAGGAAGCTACCTCAAAAATATTACCTTCTGTGATATCAACTTGTTGTTCTATGGAAAGTTCTGTAACATCTTCTATGGCAAGTCTCAGAGTAGTGGTATGAACAAATTTAAGGGTTAAAGCAGGTTTAGATTGGGTAGGGGTTTGACTTTTTTCTCGTGAATTAATAACTTCACAGGCTTTTTGATAATATTGTTGACGATCTTCTAAGCCGTTATAGCCACCATTAACTCGTAGTGTAATTTCTTCAACCGTTGCACCGCGATCGCAAAGTTCATTCATGCTATTATTGTACCACCAAAAGCCTGCACTGGTAAATGGATAAGTTTCTGCAACATAATCACAACCCTGCATAATGTTGGCATCACCAATCGCCTGACAAAAGGCTTGATAATTATTTCGTCCGGTTAGCTGAAGTACCCCAGCACCTTTATATTTAGATCCATCACCTGAACAAGTATTTCCCAGATCACTTCGTCCTTCCAAATAGTCACCCTCATCAAGCTCTTTTAACCATTTCAAACCCCCTGATTCATGGGCAATTTGGCTGAGAAAATGGCAAAGTCTAGGGGGAGTATTAATTTCATAACGGTTTAAGCAACCATTAAGATCGTTCAGTTCATCTTTTGTAATGGGATTGTCAAAGATTCTTTCGGCTTCCTCTTGGTTAATTAATAATTTAACAGCTTGATCTGGAAGAAATAATTCTTGAGATTCCTTTAATTGTATTCCTTCCCAATGTTGAGTAAACGCATAAAAAGTGCCACTATTTGCGGCTAAAAAAACCTTAATATGTCCATTATCAGCAGGTTCAATTGCTTCCAAGCCATAGGTTTTGCCCGCCGGAACGATAACGATTTGTTCAGGTTTAAGTTGAGATGACTCAACCGGAAGTTTTTTTAACTTAGTATTCACTTTTGCAGTAATTTGTTTCATACCTATTACCCCGTCAATTGCTCTAATTAGTATTATCAATCTCAATACAATGACGAATTTAGGCTAGAAATTCTGATTTTTTTGAGTTAGTTTTCAGGAGGCTCTAACTTTGATTCAAGTATAGAATCGTGGGAGTCTGCAATTTCATCATCTTTGGAGCTTAAAGTCGTTAGAGTTGCGGATAAAAATCCTAAGAGAGACCCTAAGATAACATTAAAAGATTGATTGGCTATATTGTTGACATTTTCCATATTTTTAATCTCAAATTCTAATAATTTTTTATAAGTAGCTAACTGCTCTGATGTTTTCATGGAATCTAAATTTTTAATATTTTCTTCTCGGCTAGCAAAAGCATTATTATAAAAAAATGTTACTCCTCCTGTAAAACTTAATAAAATACTATAAATTACTAAAATAGTATACCAAGGAGATCCGACAATTGAGCTTTTATTCTGATAAAACTCTCTTTGATTTGATGCTTTTATTGGGGGATTTAAGAGTTCTTCTTTTTCAGAATATTTGTCTTGAAACTCAGATAGTTTTTCCATAAAATTTATTTTTATTAACTTATTCTATATTTTGTTGTTATAATCATTTTTTTTATGATTATTTTTTTGAGCTAAAGTAGTTGATAAAAAAGACACTATAGCCCCCAGCACAACATTAAAAGACTGTGAACTTATATTATTCTCATCTTGAGAAGTTTTAGCATCGTCTTGCAAAAGCTCTTCGACGAGTTTAAATTTTTCCTGATCATCATATACCTTTGTAATTTTAGCAATATTCTCTGATCTAGTTGCAAAGATATTATTATAGAAAAAAGTAATATAGCCTGTAATAAAAAACAAGACCATATACGTTGTAAGCAAAGCGTACCAAGTTCTACTCATTGAATTTTTTAATTAACTCGACAAGACTAAACTGGGTTAATCAACCCTGTTTGACTTCTGGTACTAAAACGATTATTGAAGACACGTTCTGAAATTTTAGACTTAAAGATGTTTTATCGGACTTAAAGCCCTCTATACAACCCGATTCAAGCCTAATCCGGTTGACTGAACATGAAGCGTAGTCAACAGAGCGATCGCCTTCATTTAATCGAGATAGAGAGACAATGAAATAATATTGGTCTATTATTGATTTAATAGAGATCATGTATCAGGGTGTAAGTTAGAAAACCCTTAATACCAGATAACCCTCCCATGACTTTTGAAGAAGCAGTGCGATTTGTAGACTCAACCCTAGAGTCTAAAATCGGTAAAAAACTAACTCTCACTGAAAAAAACATCCTCAAAGCTGCCTGGAATAACGAAACCTACAGCAACGTTGCTGAAACCTTATATCTAAGTATTGGTCATATTAAAGATTTAGCCTCCCGATTATGGCAACGCCTTTCAGATACCTTCAGGGAAAAAATCACCAAAAATAACTTTAGACGACTCATAGAAGAGCTTTATGTCACCCAAACTTTCCCTGAAGAAAAAATAGTAGAAAACGATACAGATGAAAGTTTAACCTCCAAAGGGAATATTTTAATTATTGGCGATCTCATCCCAAACTTGCAACTTTTAACCGAAGTATTAAGTAAACGGGGTTATAAAGTTTGCAGCGTCCCCAATGGGAAGATGGGATTAACAACAATCCACAAGCACCTACCCGATGTCATTTTACTCAATATTAAAATGCCGGAAATGGATGGGTATGAAATCTGCCAAATTCTAAAAGCCGATGAAGTGACTTCAGAAATTCCGGTCATTTTCTTAAGTGGGTTAGATGAAATTATCGATAAAGCTAAAGCCTTTCAAGTCGGTGGCGTTGACTTGATCACCCAACCGTTTCAACCCGAAGAAGTGATTGGTCGAATTCAAACTCAACTGACTATCCAACAACAAAAAAAACAGTTGAAAGAACAAATCAAACAACATCAACAAACCGTAGAAATTCTCTATAAATCTCGTGCTTTACTAGCAAATTTATTCAATAGTTCACACGATGGAATTGCCGCCATACAAACCGTGAGAGATCTAATGACTGAAGAAATTAACGATTTTCGCTGTTTAGTGGTGAATCCTGTTTTGGCAAAGTTATTAGGTCAAAAACGAGAAGCCCTCATGGGTAAAACCTCCCTCAAAAAATTGCTTAATCAACTAATTCCGACCTTGTTTGATTCCCTAATCAGTGTTGTTGAGACAGGAGAAATGATCGAGCAAACATTTTATTGGGAAAATCATGACGAGCAGAACTGGTACTATTTGACTGCTATAAAATTTGGAGACGGTTGTTCAATTACCATTCGCAACATCACAAATTTGAAAATCCTTGAATTTAAAAGGCAGATAGGGATCTATTTAGAATAAACTCCTATTTTTGGAAGAGTTGAGTTTATATTGCAGGGTTGTTATAAGTTTCAGTTGATTGGGGGTTAAAACCGGAATTTAACTTGATATTATTACTAATACCCAAGCCAAACTATAAAATCCGGCAATTTCTCAAAAAAGCCAACTTTTCCAGCCCTAGAGATCCGACTTTCAGCTATTGACAGAGACAGGGGAAACGAAGGATGATATTGTAACAATGAAATTTGGAAAAGCTAATGCAGTCTTGTGAAGCAAATTTTTCTTAGCTCTACAAGATTATTTGGTGCATTTTACGATTCAATCGGTTTTCAATTTTATTGAAGAAAGCTTTGATAAAACTTAACTCAACTTCACACAATCCTCAATCAATCAAGTGCTTTTTCAGCACGAATCATCAACTGAACATGATGAAAAACCGTTTGACTGGCAAAAACTTAAACCACACCCAGATGCTTATGTCATCTTACCATTTAGCTCCTAATTCTCGCCATCTATCTAAAGATATAGATTTAGATTTTGGGAAAGAAGAACCAATCTTATTAAAACGTCTTTCTTTAGGCGATGACAATGCCTTTTGGCCATTATGGCAACAGCATCAAAAATACCTGTATCATCGCTGTCTAAGTTGGATGGGAGGAAATCCTATTGAGGCTGAAGAAGCCCTCAGTCTAGCAATGTTAAAAGCCAGAGATAAATTACCAAACTCGGCGGATAAAATTACAAATTTCCGTGCTTGGCTGACCCGCCTTACCCATAATCTTTGCGTCGATATCCATCGTGCGCGTTGCAGAAAAGCAATCAGAATCGAGAGCCTTGAAACAATAGCCGTTCAAGAAGAGGAAGCAGTTATCTCTAACTTTGACTGTCCCGAATCAGCTATTCTTCGTGATGAGTTAGGACAGGTGATTCGTAGTGCTGTAGATACTCTTCCTGAAAGACTTCGCATTCCTTTTATCTTACGTTACTACGAGCAAGTTTCCTATCCAGATATTGCTCAACAACTCGCCATATCCCAAGATAATGCTTACAAACGCATCCAACAGGCACGAGATAGACTGCAAAAGTGCTTGAGAAGGTACTTGTCAGGGATAGAAAATTTTCCGTTAATTTCCGCCAAAACCTCTAATAAAAATAGTAATTTTTTAGGGGATGATTTAAAAATAGACTCTCCCATATCGAGAGATCCCGGGTGCATTTTCGCCGTCATTAATTATCAATTAACAGCGACATGCGTAAAAAAACTATCTCATCCGTCCTATCCATCATTCGGTCTTCAGGGATGGAGATAAATATTGATTTAGTTTTAGACGAAAAGCCAACCCGAACGAACCAGAAAATCAAAACATTAAGTCAGTATGTGCAGCAGTATCCTTCTGGATGGAAAAAACGCTTAGAATTGGCGAATCTGCTATACACAATAGGTTGTTGGCAACAGGCAATTCAAGAGTATCAACAAGTCATTGACCGACAGCCCCAATTCCTTGAAGTGCAGTTGAAATTGGGGAAAATGTTGCAGTTAATGGGACAAAAGACGGATGCCGTAGCCGTTTATGAGAATGCCTTGTCTTTGATACACCATGAGGCGACTCGACAGCATATCAGTGGATTAATTGCAGTTTGTCGGGATGACGTTCAGGAAGCAATACTAGCTTTTGAGTCAGCCACTTCCCTAGAACCCGACAACGTTGCTCACTGGTTGGCTTTGGGGCGGTTGCAGATGCAGAGAGAAGATAGGGTTGCAGCATTGCGAGTATTTGAGACAATTGTGTCAATTGATCCCGATGATCTGGTCGCACTGATTGATCGCTATGATGCCCTTCTCGCCTTGGGTAAGATTGGGGCAGCCCAAGACTGTTTAGACCGCTTGGTCGAATTGGCATCTGAAGATTTCCGGGTACTCAAACGACAGATCGAAAATCGTTGCTGGATGAGGTTGGTATTCGGAGAACCGGGGAAGCAGACCAAACAAATCATTAACTTGGCTCGGCGACTCGCTCCCGATGGCGTAGATACCTGCGAGTTGGTTACCTATTATCACATTTTCCAAGGGGATTGGGCTACAGGAGTCGGGGTATTGGCACAGTTTACTGAGAAACACCCGAATCATCCCAGGGGTTGGTATTCCTATGGGCGGTGCTTGTTCCACACTGGGGATTATCAACAGGCCGCATCAGCCATGCTGAACGCTTATCGTCTCTACCCCAAAGATTGTGAAATTTATCGGGCGTTGTGCGAGATTTTACCTTTTATCCCTCCTTTAACCCATCTCCTTGCACCAGAGGGGAGTAATGGGATGTCTATCTCGCTGGCTTTAATTGTAGAAGAGATGCTGGGGCGTTTTCCTCAACGCTGGAGCGTTTGGACGACAGCAGGGCGAGTGCTGGTGGAACATCTTCAGGAAATTGACCGGGGGTGTGGTGTTTCTGCACGGGCGACGCAACTTCAGCCCCAGTTGCCGGATGCTTGGTTTCGGCATGGGCGGGTGTTGGCACTGGCGGGAAAACACCAGGAGGCCGTCGAGGCGTTGACCCAAGGATGGCAGTTGTTGCCAGATGCGGGGGATTATTTGCCATCTGTGTTAGTGGCGGTGTGGTTCGGAGAGAGTTATCGGGTACTGGGGGATGAGGCAAAGAGTCGGGAGTGGTGGGAAGTGGCTTGTCAGCAAGCGTTGGCACTGATGGAGTTTGAGCCCGCTACGGTTTGTTATTGGCTTGGGAAAGCATTACAAGGATTAGGGGATATCAGGGGGGCGGTGGAGGCGTATCAACGGAGTTTAAATCAGCAGTTGCTCTATCCGTTTCGGGGGGAGGTTGAGGAGATACTGAAGCAGTTGCAGGTTAGGTATAGCAGGACGCACTAGGCAACAGGGAACAGTAAGCTGTGAAAGGGTTTGCTGGATTTAGAAATGTCCTAACCGTAATGCGTAGCGCTATAACTCGAAAAATTCAGAAACTGTTTTTAGTAACCGTTTTTAGGGTGTTAGATATTAGCCAAAGTTTTTTTTTATTCACTCTTAGGAGAGTAACTCATGTCTATCGAAGTTAAAGTTTCAGTTGAAAAGGGAAAATCGAGAATCTTTTTGCTCGAAAACGAACAATCAACCCTTGAGGATCTGCGGAAAAAAATTAAGGAAAAGCAGTGGGAGGCGGTAGATAGTAACTTCTACTTTCTCAAAAACGGATCTGGGATCGATCCAGGGGACGAAGCTGAATATAAACTCTCAACGTTTAAAAAGGACGAAACTATAGAGGTAGTCGTCAGCCTACAGCAGCAGTCCGACGAAGACAAAACGACAGCAGAAGATCGAAAGGTGGCAGCAAAAGAGGCTAAGGAAGCAGCCACAACTGCTCTACAAGAGCAGAAGCTAACCGAGGCGCAGCTTAACCCAAACGAAAAACCAAGCTGGGGGAAGGCACCTGATACAAATCTGATTCAGGATGGTGAAAGTAGTACAACTGATGATAAGGGAGTTTATTTCAAGCAGGGGTGGAAGGAATTAAAGCCACTGCTAGAGAGTTTTAAGTTTCCTAAAGCTTTGAAAGTTACATCGCAAGGGCTAGAGCCTGTTAATCGACCAGGAGTTAAACTAAGTCAACCTATATTAGAAAATAATATAGAAAACGAAGTTCAAATTAGCGAACAAAGTGAAGCTTACTCTACAGAATGGGAAAAACAAGCTTATAAGCTACTCTCTAAGGGTGTCAGTGCCTCTATTGGAATACCTATTCCCCAATTAAGTGCAAAACTTGGTTTAAGTGGGAGTTACCAAACTAGCTCAGAATCGCTTACACAAAGTAAACAAACTGACTTGTTTATGGTATCACAGCGCCTCGTACAGAAGACGAAAGTAATTTTAGAAGAGGAAAACATACAGTTAACTGAGGAGTTTAAACAAAGCATTAAACACGCTCAACAGATTGACGAATTAAGGCAAGTATTTCAAAAATACGGCTACTTTGTTCCAACTACATATATTATCGGCGGTAAAATCATAGCCGAAAAGACAGAAACCTTTGAGGGGCAGGTGGATAAAACTGCTGAAGTTAATAAATTTGGAGTCGGCGTTAGTGCAGAGTTGGATAAAGCAGGATTTACCGCCAGCGCCAGTGCTGCTTACCAAAGTGAGAACCAAGAGAAAACTTCACAGAGTAGTAATCAGACCGCCAGCCGAGCCACATTCACTTTAAAAGGGGGAGATGAAGCCCTAATTAAGGAGGGTACAAAATGGATAAGCTCGTTAACCCTTGATAAATGGCAAATAGTCGGGTACGAAGACCTTATACCCATTACTGACTTTTTAGACGAAGAATTAAAGCAGAAATGCGAGACCATGCTTTCTACAGCCCCCGAAATCGAAGTCCAGTATGTGGGATCTGGGTCTTTGGTGAAACAAGGTGACGACTCCGGTAGTGGCGCCAGCCGGGATTTAACAGTTTACAAACCTAATGTTGATTCTGGCTGGTACTGGGTAGGTCACTATGCTCAGGGCGATCATAATCTACCTACTGGACAAACAATTATCGTCAAACCTCTTAAACCTGATGCAGTGAAACGGCCAGTTAGATTTGAGCCAATTTGGACTGACAAAGGTTCTGGTAACAGAAAAAATTACTCCTGCTGGAAACCCATTCCGCCCACAGATTATGTTGCATTGGGTTACATCATGCGTTTGCGGACTGATGACTATAATCCTCCTTCTGAGGATGAAATTCAAGGTTTAGTCTGCGTCCGTAAAAACTTGGTTTCTCGTGCGGCTCTGGCCGGATATTCAATCTGGGATGATAAGGGAACCTGGGCTACACAGGATTGTACTCTTTGGGCTATTAAGCCTGGGGATATAAACTCAGCTATCGATGCGGGAACCTTCCACGGTGAACGAGCTAAAAGCAATAATCGCCCTCAAAATCCAGAAGTTTACTGCCTTAAAAAAGACGTTGTAATCGTTCGCCGAGAGAGCGAAACTAAAGACCGATTATCCGCAGGTGAGTCTTTAAACCCTGGTGAAAAACTAATATCAAGCAACGGAATATTCCGACTTGAATATCAGAAAGATGGCAACTTGGTGGTTTACAGATATGAAAGTCTTTTATGGGCATCAGGCACTGATGGTAAACCGATAGGACAGACTCGCTTGCAAGATGATGGCAACTTGGTTATCTATGACCGGAACGACCATCCTATCTGGTCAATTAATAAGTACGGAACTGAATTCCAAGAAAGCAAACTAATCATGCAGGATGATGGAAATCTGGTAACTTATGATAAAAATGGCTCTAGTTACTGGGCAAGTGGAACTAACCAGTGGAGTTGTTAGGGAACAGGGAACAGGAATAAGACTTCTGGCTGTTTCATATCAGTTGTGAATTATTACAACCTATTTGGGGTTGCTATATGTAGGGTGGGCAATGCCCACCCTAATCTACATTTAAGATCTTTAAATTTAACTTGAAAAAATCAGTAATTGCTGTCTGGAATCGTCTTAACAGCATAATGAATAAATTCAAATCTGAGAACTCTAATTTGGAGGAAGTATAAAAATGAAATCAGTAATTCGCATGGCTCTTGTTTTGTTGCTGGTTATCAGTAGCTGGTGTGGTTTTTTCGCTGACAATGCTCGGGCGGGTATTATTGACGAGATTTCTCAAGTTTATGAAACAGCAAAAGTTGGAGGTAAAGAGTATTTTTGTCGCAAGGGAGATGCCTACAAGGGTATTTTCTCTATTCGGTCTTTTGAGGGTGAATTATGCAATAATAGCCGAACCCTAGCTGCTTTAGCAGAATATGTATGTACGAATCCTAATGTGGAAGGTTTTCAAGGTTCGCAATGCGATCAAAAAGCTAAGGAAAAACTGGGCGGTGCCGTGCCATTAACAGTGCTGAAACAGGAAGCAAAATCAGCAACAGGTGCACTCGGTAAATTAGTTACTCTATTCTACTAATGGCTGATTTAGTTAGAATAATGTCGAGTGCTTTTCGGAATAAATTTTAAGCAATCAGGAGTGGGGAACACCTCTCTTTTTCGTAAAATGTGATTACTTTCTTATCACTCTTAGGGCTAAGGATTGCGTTCGCCCTTAGCCTAGAAAGAATATGAGTGAGTCCTCACTCCTTTAGTGACGAGTAGAAATAATTATGACATTCAAAATTCTCAGCTTAGATGGTGGTGGGATTCGAGGAATTTTATCTGCAACAATTCTTCAGCAGGTAGAGACAACACTACAAGAAAAAAAAGGTCGGAAATTACATGAATATTTTGACTTAATTACAGGCACATCCACTGGCTCAATTCTAGCTGCGGGGATTGCCTGTCAGATGAACGCTGAACAAATGATTAACATCTACCTGGAAGAGGGAAAAAATATCTTTTTAGAGTCGGTTCGTCAGCAGCGAAAATGGAGAAAAGTCAGTCAAGCGATGGGAAATCATCTGCTATACCCCCATGAGCAAGGAGAGCAGGGTTTGGCTAAAGTATTGCAGAAAAAATTGATTCACTCGCAGTTACATAAGTCCCCCAAAATTAGCGAGATTAATAAACCCAATATTTTGATTCCAGCTTATGACGTTTATTCCCGCAATACAACGTGGTTTGTCAATAATTATTCCTCGGTTGAACAAGCCTGGTATGACCCGATAGAACTCTGGAAAATCTGCACTGCCTCAGCATCAGCACCAACGTTTTTTCCCCCTTATGAACTTCCTTATAATGCAGAACAAAGTCTTCCCCATATTGATGGAGGAGTCTCGGCTAATAATCCAGCTTTACTTGCGATCGCCCATGCTTTGTTAATTGAAAAACAAAACGGATTAGCATTGAGTGATATTGCCGTCCTTTCCATTGGAACGGGCAATACAACTCGCCCCTACAAATATGATCAAATCAAAGAGTGGGGGCAACTGGGCTGGGCTAGTCATTTAGCCGATATTTTTATGAATCCTGCTGCCAAGAATTCCGAGGATATTTGTTACCAAATTATGGAAAGTGCAGGGGCGGATCATCTGCGTTTAAATTTTGATTTGAATGAGCACTTGCAAGCAGATAAAAAAACTGGTTATCTGCGAACTTTGCTTAAAAAAAGCTATAACAAATATATTTTCAAAATTAAAAATAAGTATAAAGAAATTAACGAAGATATCGACAATCCTGATAATTGTGGAGACTTAATCGAGGCATCTGAATGCTATCTCGCTTGTGGTAAAGTCTATTATAAAAACCAATGGATTCCAGTTGGAGAGGCTATTCAACGGTTTATTGACTCTAACTAAGTATTTTGAATTTAAAAGCATACCATAGATAAGACAATTTGACATCTATCTGTGTGCAAAGATCCGACTTTTCCTGCTTTTCCAACTTTCAAGATCCGACTTTTCCGACTAACAGGGGGGGTAGTTTGTTAAAAACAGGCAATTTACCCTTTCTAACGGGTCAATTTGGAAAGGAATAAGCCTAAAAACAATACTCGATTAGCTTGTCAAGGAGTTGTATAATTTAGAGCATCAACAATCTGTTAGGGGAGTGTCAAATTCGAGGTGTTTTAAATTTATCAACAGATTGGGAAAACTTTTATGCCTTATAGTAAATTTACACTGAGTAAAGCGGTAGATGATTTTCAACTCACGATTGTGGAAGGCGATCGCTTTCTCCCAGAGATTTCCTCAGTCAATCCAACTCCTTTGCTCAAAGAGACGTTAAAAGAATCGTTACCTTGGGCGATCGCAGTGGGGAGTGAAAAAGCCCGTTCTGAAGCAATTATCAATCCTGTCTTGTTAGAAGTCAAACGTCAGCTTAAGGGACAAATTAGTGTTTTTTCCGGTGAAGAATTCAACGTCCAGCCCGAGGTTGATTTAACAGGTTATGTCGATTTTCTAATTAGTCGCTCTCCAGAGCAATTGTTTATTAAAGCACCTGCTGTGGTTTTGGTGGAAGCGAAGAAGGAAGATTTGAAACCCGGACTGGGACAATGTTTAGCTGAGATGGTAGCCGCACAACGGTTTAATCAACAGAAGCAGCAACCGATTTCAACGATTTACGGAACAGTGACAAGCGGTACAGTTTGGCGGTTTCTCAAACTAGAAGAGCAAACAGTGACGATTGACTTGACTGATTATCCACTCCCTCCGGTTGAGCAAATTTTGGGTTTTCTGGTTTGGATGGTGCAGAATGGCTGAGGATTGGGATTTGGTATCATAGGTTGGAACTACATCTCTAGCTCAGAGCGAGGAGAGGAGAAAATTATTGAATGGGAGCAAATTTTACGATGGAAGGAGTAACGGATAAATTAACAAACCATCAGCAAATTGTGCAGCAATTGTTGATGGGTTACGCAGAAGTTAAGCCGGCTTATGGTGATTTTGAGGTGGAGACTATTTTTGATACCCAGCGAAATCATTATCAAATTGTGCATCTAGGTTGGCAGCATAAACGCTGGGTACATCATTGTGTAATACATCTTGATATTCGCTTGGGAGAAAATCTGGATTTTTTACAATTCAACGGAGCATGATATTGGGGCAGATTTAGTCGATTTGGGCGTACCCAAACACGATATTGTGTTAGGTTTTTATCCTCCTTTCATGCGGGAAATGAGCGACTATGCTGTGGACTAAAAGCAGAAGAATGACGGGGTAACAAGATGGTTAAAAGGTAGATTGAATCAAACTTTATAGCTCTCTCCAGGGCTGTTTTATCCCAAATATTTAAGAAAATTTAATTTCCGATTAAATTGGAATCAGCATTCCTCATCTCTACATCTTCTTGAATCGCGCCTAATGCTTTGAGAGTGGCTTTTTGCCCCTCGCCCAGCCCTGTTACCCCCGTAATATTCATGCCTTTGTAAGGAAGAATGCTGTTTAAAGTTTGTGTTAATTTATAGGTCTGTATATCCCAAAAGGGATGAAGAAAAAAGACGAGAATTTATGCAAAAACTAGAGCTAATAGAGAGGAGCAGAAAAGTTTATGTAGACGAAGCAGGATTTGATAATCGTGAAGATTACCCGTATGGCTACAGCCCGATAGGGGAAAGATGTTATGCTCTCAAGTCAGGTAAAAAAAGAGAAAGAGTTAGTTGGCTATCAGCATTGAAAGAAGGGAAATTATTGGCTCCTTTAACCTTTGAAGGGTCATGTAATAAAGATTTATTTGAGGCTTGGTTAAAGAATTGTTTGCTGCCTGTGCTAGAACCCGGAGATATTATTATTATTGATAATGCCAGCTTCAGGGCGGGGAATCTATCAAAGAACTTGTCGAAGAAGCCGGATGTGAAATTTGGTATCTGCCCCCATATTCTCCCGATTTGAACAAGATTGAAAACTGGTGGGCTGTATTAAAGACATGGATGAAACAAAGATTAAACGAATTTCCGACTGTAAGAGAATGCGTGGATGCTGCATTTAGAAATAGTCCTAACGTATGCGCGTAGCGCTATAACTTTAAATTTGATCTAAGGGTTAAAGATGCCAATTCAAATATAAATTGTCTCAGGGGAGAATTTAGGGCGATCGCACCGCCTTATCAAAACAGTTAAGCTTGAAGTTCAGAACAATCATTGAATTTTGATGTCTTAGGTGGCTGGCTATGCGATCGCCCTAAATCTTAACCTAATTGATTTTGCCAGCTTATGGCATAACTTTGAATTTGTTCTGCCTTATCATTGCCATTGATAATTTTACGCGCCTCGATGAAATCCATACGCCCGTTTGAAATACAGTCATCCAATTTGATAGTCGTAAAAGTACCTGATTTCATGCCATGAACCAGAATAAAGAGTGCGATATCGGGACGCATGACGAGATCGGGATCATTCACTAAATCTAGCCCTAAAACATCAGAATATTGCCGATAATTGTAATCCCAAGTTAGTTGTACATAACCCCGTCCATAGTAGGGATAATAAGGTAGGGTTTTGCGGTCATTTTCCCCTTCAATTTCACCCAAATAATAAGATTCTTTTACGGGTTGGAAACTATCATTTGTTTCGTGTTGTACCGTTGCAATAATATAAGCAATTTGATCTTGAGAAGTAATCCCTTGGCGATTCGCTTCTTTAATAATTGCCTCAACTGCTGCTTGTTTATCACCACCCTGCCAATGGGGTAACAGTCCAACACCCGGTTTGGCATCGAGTAAAGCTTTAGCGGTTGTTGGCCCTAATACATCACCACCATCAAGTTGACGACTAGCTTTAAAATTTCTTAAGGCTGCTAGGGTTTTTGAGCCGTAAATCCCATCGACTATTTCTAATAGATGATTCGCCCGTAAAATCCTTTGAATTTCTGCACAGAAGAGTTGATCTTCAACCAACACCCCAGAGTGAAGATTATCAAAAGGAATCGATAGGTTTTGATCGCAGTTCGTTACATTTAACATAATCTCTAGCCTCTCGTTCAGTAAATTTTTCTGGCTTTATTAGACATTGCGGTGGATCTAAGTCCCAATCTTTCCCACTTATAGCAATTCTCCATGCTTTCTTGACTTGTTCATCAACTTTTACATTGATCGAGGCATAAATTTCCTTGTTGACAATTTTTTGGGCAATTTGCTCCTTGATTCCATCAAATCCAACAATAATAGGAGGCTGTGCATTCAGCAATTTACACGCTTCCAAAACTTGATCTGCCAAAATATCAGCCTCACAAAAGATAGCCTCAATTAGCCCATACCTTTTTTCCTGAAGTAGTGCTTTAACACTGTTTTTAATAATATCTTTGTCTGCGTCGGTAAAGCGACAATATTCTATTTTTACAACTTGCACATCAGGAGCCTCTTTAATAATTGTACCCAGAAAACCCTGACGCCTTTCAACTGTAGAAGCATGATCTTCGGGGCCTGCGAAAATAGCGACTTTTCCTTTACCTTTTTTCTTTTCTTTTAGAGCCTCAATTATCAATTGTGCAGCAATTTTTCCCCCTTCAGAGAAGTCTGGCGATATATGAACCCAAGGGCTAGTAGGTTTGCTGTCTTTGGCTTTGAGTCTATCTACTCTTGTATCAAGGGTAATAATTTTTACTCCTTTACTAGCAAGATTATCAAGTTTTTCTGCCAGATTGCCATTATTTTGAGCAGGAGTAATAATTAAAGAATCTGGCAAAAATTGAGTCGCTGCATAGTAAGATAAATGTTTCAATCTTTCAACCTGAGCCTCTGGCTTTTCAACCTCATCAGCTTTATCAATATGTATAGAAACATAGTCACTTACTTGATACTTCTGATCTTGGCGACTTGAATCTAATAAGTCAGAAATAGCTTTGGAATAAGCATGATTAGATTTTGAAACATGAAAAATTCTGGGTGTTATTCTCCTCATTAGTTCTGCACAATTTATTTGACTTAATTCATTAAAATCTTTTCCCTCTGTGTTAGCTGAATGTAGAGGAACAAAGACACTGCGGAAACCTGCCTCTTCAGCAGCCTGCCGCCCTCTATACCCATCTTCAATTGCAATTATTCGGTCTTTATTCCAGTGCTTGTTCTGAGCGCGTATGTGCTCATAGAGACGCTTTTTGATTTCAATACTTTCATTCTCAGAATCACTATTAATCGTTGAATTTTTAGATCTATCTAAATAATCAATTGTATAACGTGGAATTGTTTTGAAGTAATCTCTGGACTCCTTTGTACTCAACCCTGAAGCAACCTGCTCTATAGCAGAACCAATAATTTGCCTTGTGGAAAGAGAAATAATTTTAACATCCCAATTAAACTGTTGCAGCAGTTTCAGTAAGCTCTCGAAACCTTTTCTTGGCTCTAAATCTCCTAGTCCTCTTTTAAAGTATTCATATATCCCTCTTCTTTCTAAAGAATTCCATTCAGAGTTATTAGCACCAAATAATTCTTTTAATTTAAGTCGATCATCATTCTTATCTTCTAAGGTTTTTTGGATTAAAGCCTTATAGATTATATTTTTCTGCTCCATTAGAGATTCTCGATTAAGCTCTTTGTACTCTTGAAATATATTAGAACGCTCTGTAATTAGCTTTTCAAATATTTCCTTTGTTGGAAGTTCTATATATTCTTGCTTGTAATCATTCCAAGAAATACAGTCTCCCAGTTTTTCTAAATCGCAGTGATTATCGCTCAATGTTATTACTTTTTCTTTGAATTCCTCTTGATATTTACACTTGAGTATAAGAATATTATAAGCTCGTAAATGATACTTCTCAGTATCAACAACAATGCCATCAAAATCTAAAATTACTGCTTTGTCCGATCGCATTTCTCTGGCAACAGGATGGTCGGGTTTTGACAGATTGCTTACTGTTGTCTCATTGTCTTCCCAATCTTTCCACTGGACGACAGGGATCTGCTTGATCTTAGGATCTTTCTCTCTCAAATCAGCAAAAACTTTCTTAATTTCAGTTGTAACAGTTGCCATATCGGGTGGCCATTGTTTTTTATCGGGCAGGTTTTCCAATATGGTGAGTAAATTCTTGGAGAAAAGCCCGCAACTGGTTTCTCGGTTGATAGCCGTTTCTCCAGGTTGGGCAGCAAACAGTGCGAACTGTTTTGCTAAGGAATTTATTTTGGGAGAGTCATGAATACGATACTCTAGTGGAATATTGCGCTCGTTTAAATCTTTGTAATAAGCGCAGGCATCGATGAAGAAGATCTGCTTGGGAATATTATTATACAAGTCAGTCTTCATTGCAGATTGCACTTGATTGATGCTTATGTACTTGAAATGTGCTGATGTTGCATCAGCAAAATACAAGCAGCGCTCATTTGTTTGATTATTAATACAGCCATGCCCTGCCCAAAAGAATAAAAACAGGCTATGTTTTTTAGAATTAATATTCTTTGGTTCAAAAAAATTCTTTATATTGTCCGCTGTTGCTGGAGGAAGTGATTTTCCGCCAATAAGAGACTCTATGTCTTGAGCAATTTTCTTATTCTTGTCAAGAGGAGAGAGGACAATTGAGATATTCTTAGCAGGTACTTTGTTATTGTGCAGCCATTTAGCAAATTTGTAAACGTCGTTTGCAGGCCCATCTAAGTTCCAACTGCTTCCCGTATCATACTTTTCAATCCCAACTAAAAGAGCGTATGTTGTATCGCGATTTACTTCAGACATTGACTACACCATCCTTTCTAAAAATTTTGACCTACATTTCATCTTTTTTTGTGCAGTAAGCACCATGAGGTTCAGGAAACAACTCTCTGATTTATTTCTACTTCCTCATCCTTTCTAGAACCTTGTCCCACATCTCATCATTCGTCCAGTAAGCACCATGAGACTTAGGAAACGGCTCTTTGATTTCTACTTTCTCATCCTCAACGCCAGCCAGAATTTTCCCCCCTACATAACTAAGGAGATCGTTCTTGGTATAAATATTCAACCATCGAGGAAAATTTGGCGGTAAGGTTGCATTAGGGCTATATTCCATCCCCACCAGTGCATTTAATTCGTACAGCAATGGAGCTTGTGAACCTACTGTTATCAATAGGTGTACTTGAGGGGGATTTTTCTCTAAAAGTAAATCAACACAAGCAATCCCCCCTAAACTATGACCAATTAAGACAACGGGGCCGGGAAGAGGTGTGATAATGTCACGGATATAATCGCGGATTTTCTGTCCCCGCGCCTGGTACATTAAGATGTCACCAATACCTTTACTGTATTTCTCAGATTCGGTATGACGGTTACCCTGTAAGTGATTAAAGCATAAGCCAATAAAGGAATTTATCAGAACATTTTTGGGTATCTCATGGATTCTCCAGGGAGTGTTATCACCTAATTTTTCAGCAATCTGAAGAACGATTTCGTCGCGTAAATCATCATTGAGTGATAACGTCGGGTCATCGTACTCACTCTCAAGTAGAACCACGCTCTTAGCAACTATAGCTCGTGCGATGGCAAGGCTGTATTCGTCCAATGCGTCTAATAAGGATTGTGCTGACTTAATAACCTTTTGATAATCTCTGTTTTGAACCACAACTGTACAGGCTTCATTAAAAACCTTCGCTATACCTGCTTGCTCCAACTTCTCGTACAAACTAGATGATGAGTGAAGTTTTCTAATACGCTGGCGTAACTCTTCACTTGGTGAAGGTTTCCAAGGAGGATCAACTTCTAGTTCTTTTTGCTGAGAATCTATTTTTGACGATAAGATTTGCAACTCGGCTAGGGGATTCTGGTAAAGCAGTTTCCACAATCCGAGCGTAATCTCTTCTTCGTCGCTCAAATTATCGTCTATAGCATCACGTGGAGTATCGAAGTTAGGGATTGTTATGCCACCCTTGTTTAGCTTTGTTCCACACGACTCCCCCCAGTAACACCGATGGAGTCGTAGATTACTATCTTTAGCTTTTAGCTTGTCAGAGATAGTATTAAAAGATCTGGTGTAGGCTGGTTCTCGTACACCAGTACCATGCACAAAGACAACATCGAAACTCATAAGTTTATCCTTTTGTTTATTTTGTCCAAATACCCGATACTGGTTATGAACATTGAGAATCTTGTCGGAGATTGAGTTTGGCTCTGTTGTTGCAGATGGATCAGCATTGATGGAGGATAAGCTAGTCATAAGTTTTCTCGTCAAATAAACTGCAATCATTCAGCTACTCTGAGCTAGCTTCAACCTCATCTACGACGACGATAGGTGATCGCATCTTACAAGTCATGAATTACTCCAGTAGATAGAATTGGGTGAAAAATGTTGGCTTTTGGCTAGTAACTCAACGAAGTCAAAAAATTAATTGAATTTTTTAGTAAACTCCGTCTATATTTTTAAGACTAAGTAGGCGGTTATAATTAAAGTTAAAATCCAAAATCATGTATGTACTTTGGGATAAGTATTTTAGCTTTTGTTTTGTTAACGTTATTTATGCCCACCTACTTAAAATTTTAGAAACGTTTTTTAAATTTTACATACTTATCGTCTCGGTCAAACACTCCTGAGAAAGCCCAATTAATCCATCCTCCATCTCCCTTATTTATAAAATCTCCATCTTCAAAAATCCAAATACCAAAAGTTAAATTTTGATAGGGTGCGGTTGCAAAAAATTGGATTCCATTAAAGCTTCGCTCGTAATCATTCCCTAAATTAAAAACCATAACATTGTATTGATCGCCTGCTTGGTGAACAGCACTTTCCATTAGACCTTTTACAAATCCTGAGCGATCTGAACCTCCATCGACAGCAGAGGCAATTCGGTCAGCAATTCCAAGAACATCAACATCAACATTTAAGCCAATAGCCATGTTTTTCTCCTTCAAAACTTGATATTTATTATTGAGGTATAGCAACAGTAAGTACAACAGTGGACAACCTGCATGACGTTTGCTCCCGTCTATTGATCTAATGGGTGAGACTGACATCAATTTATGCAGTTCAACCCAAAATTGTCTAAAAATTGTGAGAATTAAGCCTGTAAGCCAGCAAACAGCAACTTGTAAACACCAAAGCCAAGGCGGACGGAACCAGGGGAACCCAACCCCCCACAATTAATAAACCCAGACATAATCCAGATAAGAGGCTAACCCCAGTAACGATCGCAATACCCCAACGTCCCAGCGACCTATTACACCAAGCCAGAATACCCCCCAGGAGCGACCAACAGCCGATCCACAAAAACTCTAAACTTTTCGGCCAAACCCACAACAACGGTCTATCATCCAAAACAGCACTGAGAATTTGACTGACCAGATGGGCTTGAACCACCACCCCGGACATCTGCTGATGGGGCCAGTATCCGGCACTGTAAGGCGTATCTCGATAGTCTTGAAAACTTTCGGCGGTTGTCCCGATCAAAATAATTCGATCTTTAACTAAATCCTGAGTTAATTTATTATTTAAAACATCAGTTAGGGTCACTTGTAGCGCAACAGAATCAGAAGAACGCCAGTTAATTAATATTTGATGTCCTAAATTATCAATTCCTTGATAACCACCACTATTAGAGTCTAAATTTTTGAAGATAATATCACCGATTTGCCAGTTTTTATCCGAAGTCAATTTAGGTTTAATGCCATCATCAGCTAAATAACGAGTCGCTAACTGGAAATTTAAAGATTTATCGGTTTTACACGGAGAAGCCGGGGTCATGGCTAGTAAATGGCGACGTAAAATGCCATCGGGATCGGGGACAACATCACTAAAACCTAGATGTTGAATTGGCACTTCTGGGGGAGAGGGTACACCTGCATTTAAGTTGTCTTCACCCGCTTTGCAAATCGCAATAAAGCGATCGCTATTTTTCATCCAATTTGCTAATTTAGGATAGTCTTTTTTGACAGGAGTTTCTCGATAGATATCTAAACCAATGACACGGGGTTTAAATTGTTCTAGTTTCGTTATAAGTTGATCTAAAGACCGATCAGATAAAGAAGCACCTCCTCTTTCTTGGGGGGGTTGCGATCGCACATCGGCTTCTGTTATGGTAATAATTAAAAGCCGTGGATCGGGTTGTTCTTGTGGGCGCGATCGCATTAATAAATCAAAGGCTTGTAATTCCCAAGACTGAAAAACCCCAAGCGATCGCATTCCAATGATTCCTACTGTTACAGTGATCGCGGTTGTAAAAATTGCAGACCAATGGTGTCGAGTCGGTAAAATAGAGTGAGAAATAGGCTTAATTGTTTTAGGTTTTTGAAACCAAACCAGTGACTGTTCAGCAGGATTTTGACAAATCGCAGGTAACCAACTGGCGCAGGGAAATTCACTTTCTAAACCCTGTAATCTTTCTCCCGCTTCTCGTGCTGCTAAATAAAAAGATTCTCCCCTAGAAAAGGCGAATAAAAAATGTTTTAAAAATTCTTGAGCCACTAAATCAGGGACAGGTTCTCGCATCACAATCATTTGGGGAATGTGCAAAGAAGCTAGTTGACACAGTAATCCTAACCCTTCACAGGAATTAAAAATAGCTAAATGAAGACCTTGTTTAATCGCTGCTCTTAAGGCATTTTTTAATTGAGCAATGGTTAAACTTTCACTTTGATTAATATAAAATTTTCCAATTTCTCCATCTTCTTGAGTTGAACTATGTCCGGCAAAAAATAGAATATCCCAACCCTCTTGTTCCCACAACCATCGATCTAGTTCTCGACGTGAGGGTTCAACTAAAAATACGGTTTCAGCACCCGTTAATTGTTCCAATATAACCCGATCTTTTTGAGTATCAATTCCTTGACTATTGCCTAAAATTGCTAAAATTCTAATGTTTTGATTAGCGCGTTTAACGAATCGTTTAACGGGTTCATAGTCTGTCGCGCCTAAACAGATGACTGCATGGGGATAATCTTCAAAAAAATTCCAAAGATGCCAAGGAAGACGACGAATACAATCATCTTCTGTTTGTAAAATGACTCGAATTTCTTCTGTGGGTGCTAATCTTGTGCGTAGTTTTTGATCTATTTTGCGAAAGGGTTCAGATTTTAGCCAGGAATTGAGTTCGAGTTGTAATTCATGGCATAACTCACTAAATTCTATAAAGGAAATATTAGTAATATCATCTGCTTCGATTTCAATTTCTTCATTAATTTCATTTCCCCGCCAACAAGAACTTGAATAAAAAGACTCATAAATTAATCTATAAAGTAATTGCCAACGCTTATTAAGTTCTATTAATTCTGGGAAAGCAGGTAAACTTCCGGTTAATTGAAAACCGATAGGATTGCTATCTTCAAATAATTGAGCATTCACAGAAGGAAATCCTTTGTTTAAGTCTCCTTTTCCCAGATTTAATATTACTAATTTATTCATTATTTTCAGGTGAAAAGGCTGGATAAAATACAAAATTTTCTTTGATATTAGCATTCCCTAAAGAAAGCTGAATCGAAAAACTTTTTCCGGCGGGAGACTTAAATCGTTTCAGTTGAATATAGTTATCATGGCTTCTAGCCTGAACTTCTTGAAGAATTACTTCTTCCTCCGAGAGCAAACTTAATTTCAGATAAGGGGGTAAATAAGTTTCACCATCAGCCGGATGTAATTGAACTCGAATTGCTACTTTTTTTTCAGTCTCTAGTGTAATCGCTACTAATAGGATAACAGCAATTCCTTTGAGTTCCATTCCTAAGTCTATTAGCTTGGCAGTTTTAATGGGTAACTCGTGCGAAGTAGAATTAGATCTCAATTGATAGGCTAATTTTTGGGGTTCTATTTCTAATAGGTTATCAAAAGATTGCCAACCTGCTTCAAAGATATTTTGCAACCATAGGCTTAAATTATTAGCTTTGATTTCCTGGCTCTCAATGTGATCAACTGAATTGTTAACAGATCCCGATTCTTTGGGGATATTTAATAGCCTTTGTTGATACAATTGCTGACGAGTTTCTGGATTAGAAATGAGTGTCGCCCATTCTTCAAAATTTAGAGCAAGTCTAGGAGAAGATTGAGTGAGTCTGCTTAATTTTTCTATTCCCGCTTCTATTTGGGTAGTTGATAAAACAGGTAAGGATTGAACTTCTAAGAGGTGAGGAGGAAATAATTCTCTAGCAACCCACATTGTATTGAGGTCTTCTGTTAAATTTTCTGGATCTAAAGTGTAAGTTCGATCTATTTGATCATATTTTCCCTGCTTCCTAATTGTATCATAAGTTGTGTACCCAAACACCCGCATCCAGTTGTCATCAAAATTAATCTGAACCGCTATATAATAATGAGATATCCAGTTAGGAATATCAACCCATTCTTGAGGTATCCTAAACTCGGAAAAGTTGGTTTTATCGGTGGAAATTATAACAAATTGAGTTTCACCTAACGTTAACTTTGTCCCGTTAATGATTTCCCAAAAACTGGGTAAATCTTCTTCTGTTAGCCAAACTTTAAGAGGGTCTTGAATATCAGGATCTGCTTTCACCCAATTGATGAAATTATAGAGGGTTATATAATTTAGATAGGCATTCCAATGGGAAGTAGGATTAGAATATTTTTCGGTTTGCTGCCAAGCTCTTTCTAATTCTTCAGATGATAACTCTATCCAGATTTGTTCAGGATACATTGCTGTTAGCTCGTCAAAATTTAGGGTCATTTTTTCTTCGTTACTCATCGCGTCAATTCGCCTCCTAAAATAACATTGTCATCTTTTTTAATCTCCCTTTTGATTTTAGGCACACCTGTTCTACTTTATTTATGGGTTGGGAAGCGGGGAGATTATGCAGTTTTTTTACCTATATTTTGGCATCGGAGTATTTACGCAAATTTTAAGGATGAGGGCATAAAAAGTATTAATCTAAAGGCAATTACAATAGCATTTATACTGAAATTATTACATAATATGATCACACTTAAACCTACTAAAGGGTATAGAAGGGGATAGGGAGAATGAACAATAAATTATTCTATCTGATTAAACTTGCCTTTATCGGTACTCTAACATTGCTGGGCTTGTTTAACTATCCCCTAGAAGGATTCGCAAAACCGACCCCATCAAGTAGTGAGAGTTCCGATAGCATCCAAATTCGCTTTCAAGAACAGGACTCCGATGGTTCAGGTCGAGGAAGACCCGCCGATAGAGAAGGAACCGGAAGTCGGGGTGACTGTCCTCCGGTGGATGTACCACTCACCGCTTTAGTTCCTAGTCGGAATATGGGGTCTTTTGTTGAACCTTATCCCACTTTATGGTTTTATGTTCCTTATAAATCCAGTGAAGCCACTTCAGCAGAATTTTCCTTACAAGATGAACACAATAATGACGTCTACCGAACTAATTTTTCCTTACCTCAAAACCCTGGTATTATGAGTTTAAATCTGACAGGGGCTACCCCGTTAGAAATTAACAAAATGTATCAATGGTACGTCAAAATTTATTGTAGTCAACAGAAATTATCCACTCCTGTTTTTATTCGAGGATGGGTAAAACGGATAACGTTACAACCCGAATTAGACAGGCAGTTGCAAACAGCAACTTCACCCCGTCAACGGATTATGTTGTATGCTGAAAATGGGATTTGGTATTCCGCTATAACAGAGTTGGCTAAACTTCGTCTAACCACCCCACAAGATACTAATTTTAATCAAGATTGGGCTAATTTATTGAGAGATGTGGGTTTAGAAAATCTGATTCAAAAACCAATTCTTGGAGAGGTTGATAGATAGCGGCTATGGGCGGGATGACCCCTCCCCTACGAATAATTATAGCCAATTTCCGACCACAATGTAGGGACTCCAGAAATAAGGGATTTCATACTCATCTAATAACGACAGTTGAGCACGTCGTAATGCTTCAGCAAGCCCTACATTACTATTAGCCAACTGTTGATAAAATAAGCTCATCAATTTAGTTGTAGACTTATCATCAACTGACCATAATGTTGCTAGGGTACTCCGCGCACCCGCACGCACAGCTATTCCTGCTAAACCTAACGTAGCTCGTTTGTCACCCGCCGCCGTTTGACAAGCACTTAAGACTAATAATTCGATGGCTGTAGAATTAATTGAATCTCGCAAGCGCAGTAAGTGGTCAAATTTTTTGGCTTTTAACAGGGTTTCCCAAGTTAAAATAAAGGTCTCATCTGGATTAGATGAAAACTGACCATGAGTCGCTAAATGAACAACGGAAAAAGGATGAGATTCTATTTTATTTTTTAGATCAATTTCTGTGAAACTTTGGTTTAAAAGTTGCTGACTCCGACGAATTTCGGATTTAATTTCTTGTAATTCTAGCTTAACATTTCCTAAAGCGGTAAACTTTTTATCTGCAATTTGACGTTCTTCGCTCACACCACCGATTAAAGCATATAATTCTTTTTTCGGTAATGGTTGAGGTTTAACCAATTGTAAACCGGGAGCGATAGCAATAGCATATTTTTGGATTAAATACTGTTGCTTTTTATCATCATATAGCACAGACATAGGAAGATTTCGCAAAGAACCATCTAAAATAAATACTAATGTCTTGATTTGTTTTTTTTCTAATTCAGTTTCTAAGGGTTTAATTAACCAACGATATACTTCTTGAGATAGCTTTTTAACGTCATTTGTTCGATCTGGTTCTCGTAAATAGTGCTGTAATTGTTCGAGATTATTCTCAACTTCAGTTTCGGGTTTGTAGGTGGTAAAATGATAAAATTCGTTGTCGGTTGGTAATTTCAGAATAATTTCTAAACGGTTGGATAAAATAATCGGATAAATGACGGCTGCGGTGGGATCGATTTTATCAATAATTTCGTCAATTTGTTGGGGTCTAGCTTCTAAACAAGCTTCTCGGAAAAAGTTTTCTAATTCACTTAATTGAAGAGCTTCAATGACATCACGAGCTTGTTTTAAATTCTTTTGACTTACGGGGATATTATTCTCAGGTTGTAGAAGCAAATCAACGAATTGACGATAAACGGGTTCAACATTATCTCTAAAGGAAAATTGAAGATCTGGATTTAACGTAACTAAATCACTGCGTAAGGATTTGAGAATATTGATAGCTTCATTATAACCTATCATTGCACCTTTGATATCGCCTTGAATTTTTAATAAATACCCTAATTGCCAATACCACAAATAAGCAATATCTTCAGCTTTAATTTGTTGCGCTAATAGTAGAGCCTTTTGGGTTATTTTTTGAGCTTGCTCAATGTCGTTATTTTTAAGATATATTCCGGCTAATGAACCCGTTGCATAAGCTTCTAATCGTTGATTTCCAATATTTTTAGCCTGTTGAATAGCCACAGTAAGCATTTGAGCAATTTCTTGCCAAGAGGGTATATCTGTAGCCGTAAATTGTTTGAAGCACGCGAGATTATGAGCTAAATTAATTTGAGCATGAATAGAATCTTTTGAGGGTGATATATTGGTTAAATTTAACTGTATTTCCAAATATAATTTTCGTGTTTCTGTCCATTTTTGCAATTTTAATAAACTATTTAATTGATTAATTTCTGCTTGAATTTTTGAGAAATTTTTAGGTGAAAATAGAGCGGATTTATCGTAAAATTGAATAGCTTTATTATAGTGGATTAAGGCTTCATTATTAATAGAGGATTGAGGACAAGATAAGGGTGTAATTGTTTCTATGCTTGTAATATATTCAGGGATTTGCGCTCTGTTCCCTAATGCTTTGTGGGTATTTCCCAAACTCAGTAAGGTTGATGCTATTTCCGTGGGAGATTGTAAATATTCAGCAATTTCTTGACTTTTTTTTAAAACGATTAAAGCTGTTTCTAAATCACCAACTAATTGTAAAACATTCCCAAGGCTCCGCAGCGCGATCGCTTTCATAATAGAATCAGGTTGGGTCTGTAAGTTATCTTCAACTTGTTCTAATGTTGATTTGGCTTGGCGGTACATTCCCAAGGTTTGCAGTGCTTGAACACTATTAATCTGGGTGCGAATTTTAGCCATAGAATTATTAATACTCTCGTAAATATTAGTAGCTTGTTTCCAACTTGTTAATGCTTGTTCCGATGCACCCATTTCTAATTCTAATTGACCTTTAATTTCTAAACTTTGTGCTAAAATAGTTGGAGAGTGAGGAAATTCTGGATGAGTTAATAAATTTATACTTTCTGTAATATAAGAATAGGCAGTTTCTAATTGCCCGAGTTTCTGGAACACTAAGGAAAGATTGCTTAAGGCGATCGCTTGTCCCTGTTTATTTCCTTGTATTTTAAAATCATGAATGGCTTGTTTTAAACTTGTTACGGCTTCAGAAAACTGTCCGGCTTGATAAAGTTCTCGACTGTGTTCAACTAAAATTTGAGGATTAGACTGAGGGAAAGCCGGAAACAAAATCAAACCCCAAGCGATGAAGAGTCCCGTTAAAAAAGCGAGTATAATTTTTCTAATTCTAAATTTCATGATTATTCGGTTAAGCAAGACTCAGGAATTGGGGAAAAATTATTAATGGTAGTGGTAGGTTTAGAAGCCACTAAGACAACTTGATTTTTATCATTAATTATCCAACCTGTAGCTTCCACAAGGGGATGAGGATCAAGGGGTTGTGAAGTTATATTTTGTTTATTTTCGGGTTGATCTAAGGGATTGACTGTTACCCAATCAACGGATATAATATTATTACTTTGGAGGGGTTGTGTCGGTAAAGTTGGTAAACCGCCACGCCCAGTAACAGTAAAGGAATTGCCTCTAGTCGCGGGACAACCTCTAGCAATCAATTGTGTCGGATCAAGAACATCAACGGGTAATTCAACTAATCCCGAACTGGGGTCAAAATCGGGCGTGTTAACGGTTACAATTCCTTCGAGTTGAGGGCCTCCTTGTTGGGAAATAGCCGTGATGTCGCTGGTCGGTAATTGTCGAGGGTCGAGAGCATTGGCTTCTTCAGTTTTTAAGGATGCTTGTAATTGTGATCTCGTGCGGGGAGTTGCGCCAAAAATCCCTTGTGCATTAATCGCAATTTGACCCCCTCTACTTTGTTCAGCATTTGCGGTAATATCGCTATTTTCTAAACCGACTAAAAAGCCGTTATTTAGGTTTAAATTAATATTGCCACCTGTTGCATTACTTCCTAACGCATTAGTGGTGAGGGTACTGTTATTTTGCAGTAATAATAATTCTCCTTGAAGGTTAATATCGCCTCCACTATCTCCTCCGGTAGCATTAGTCGTAATACTGCTATTATTAAGGGTGAGAATGGGCGATCGCAATTCAATACTCCCCCCACCCCCTTGAGTATTCGCATTGATACTGCCCAAATTGTCTAAATTAATCGAATCAGCCTTAATATTAAGTGTACCTGCGGGTTCCAAACTTTCACTGCGTACAGTTACTGTCCCGCCATCTTGAAGGATTAACCGCCCCGTTTCTATTGTTATATTCCCTGGCGCTCCCGTCGCTTTCTCTCCCAAACTACTCGCATATAAACCACTAAAAAGGAGACCATCGGCTGTTTCGCCGCGTGCTTCTATCGACTCGGATGCCCTCACCATCAAATTCCCAGCGTTCCCCACGCCAAATGTTCCTACCGCCACGACGGCTCCATCTTCAACAATTAAGCGTTTCGTTTCGATGGTTAAATTCCCCCCATTTCCCGTTGTTTCTGGAAAGAAAACTTGGGTAACTATTCCACTAACTGAGGTGCTATCAGCACCAAAACCCCTCACTTCTACCGACTCCGATGCTCTGATCATGACATTACCAGAGTCCCCTCGGCTAAAAGTCCCCGCCGCCACGACTCCCCCATCCTTAACGATTAAGCGTCCCGTTTCAATGGTTAAATCGCCACCATCTCCCGTCACTCCTGGCTGAACATTCGTAAATAAACCACTGGGAAAATTAGCAATGCGTTGCGTTCCACTAACTTCCACTGACTCAGCAGCCTTAACCGTTAACGTTCCTCCCTGTCCGTCCCCTCTTGTCCCCGCAGCAATTTGCGCTCCTTCTCGGAGAATTAATCGCCCTGTTTCCATATTAATATTTCCGCCAATTCCTGTTCCTTCAGCACTGACAATGGCTAAGATACCACTGGCGATATCCCTGGGACTAACACCTGTAGCTTCCACCGCTTCAGAGGTTTTTATGGTGAGGGTTCCGGCTGAATCACTACCTGTTTTCAGAGCTAAAATAAGTGAGCCTTCACTCAGGGTTAACCGTCTTCCTTGTACCTGAATATTGCCACTGGCTGCACCACTAACATCAAGGGAAGCAGCTTGTAGTAGGGTGATATCCTGAAAATTTTGTACCATTTCATAACCTAAAACCCAACTGGGATGAGTGAGAGTGATATAACTGTTAGAATTCACACTTCCTACTTCGATTCGTCCCCCTTCGGCGGTGAGATTTCCTCCTTGTAATCTGACTTCCCCGCCAACGAGCGCTAACGTTTGATTGTCATTAACTCGTAGTCCATCGGGTCTATTATCTCTAGTGAGTTCTGTTTCTGGGGTTCCCTCGTTTTTTAGATTCAGATTATGGCCTGGCCCTTGCACCATAATTCTTCCAGGGTTTGTGCCGTATTGTAACCCCAGGGGGACATTGATACTCAATAAAGGGGTAATTTGAGGATTTGTGGCGCTAAATTCTAAGCCATCCGCAAACCAAATACTATTAGCGGTACTCCCGAAAAATGAACCTCCGATGTCTAACTTGGCATTCGGCCCAAATATCAAACCGTTGGGATTAATTAAAAATAAGTTAGCGATACCGTTAGCTTGAATTAACCCATCAATATTGGAGATAGAGTGACCCGTTACCCGACTAAAAATATTTTGAATATCAGTGGAATTATTGAAAAATCCGATCCCATTTGTCGGAATAGAAAAGGACTCAAAACTATGAAATAAATTTGTCCCGGCGACTGTTCCTCCCTCAATGATATGGGTATTACCCTGCTGCACCACCCTGGAATTGATGGGTAAAGTAGCATCTGGGATAATTTGGGCTGTTGTTGGATGGGAATACAACAGGTAAAAAAGGATACTGCTGTTGAAAAATGAAAGGCGAACGAGAGGCAATTTCATGAAATAGCTTGGGTAGAATCAGCTTTTAGAGTTATATTAGCTAAAAAAGTGAATTTTATGAACAAACGAGATGATATTGTCCAGAAATTCTCGACTTTTCTCAGCTTTGGCGACCATAAAGCGATTTGGCAAGCTGACGCCCAATTAGAACGTCGGATGAAATACCTAGTGGAGTCAGATCCAGAGGCTAAAGCCGAGTTTTGGGCTAGACATTTTCTGACAATTTTTAGAAATCTATCTCAAGAGGGATGCCAAGAATTTACTGAGTTTGATAATAAAAAACTCTACAATTATACTGATTCCATTACTACCACCCGTTCTAAAGCTTTAGAAATCCCAAGTTTAATAATAGCTAGACATTTATCCGCTTATTTACAAGAAGCTTGTCTTTGGGCTGCTCAAAAAAGTTATCATAAATATAAATTTATTCGCTATAAATATCCCGTTGAAGAATATTTTCAGATGGCTTCTTCCTTCGCCCATCTTCCCGCTAAACTTCTCAAAAATTTTAATCTTGAGCACCCTCGCAGTAATATTGAGGGTTATGCTAGAACCGTATTATTTCGGTTGATTAGAGATCAACTTTATCAACAAGATTTAGAAGTAAAAAGAGAAAAATTTAGCGATTATGGGTTATTAAGGGTTTTAAATGCTAAAGAATTAAAAGAATCGTTATTATCTTATGGAATTCAGCAATCTAAACTGGATTTATATCAAATTGTTTGGCAATATTTTAATGAAATTTACCCGGATCACAAAGAGGGTTATAACTGTAATTTAGAGTTGGATAATCCAGAAATTTTAAGACAAATTGCTGAGTCTTATAATCAGCGAATAAATCAGCTAAATTTATCAGAAAAAGTAGCTCAGGAAGATACCATTCAAGAAATGCTGGCAATTTGTATCAAAGCCGCTAGAAACTATCGAACTAAGCAGTTTATTCCCCTTGAAGAGTATGATAATATTTCTGATCTTAATCCAACACCTTTAGAGATTGTAATTCAGCAGGAAGAAACACAGCAGATTCAGTTGATAATTTCTAAATTGTTTGCAAATCTTCCCGAAGTTGGACAAATTATATTGATTCTATGGCAAGGTTTAGAGTTAACTCAAAGTGAAATTGCTACAGTTGTTAAAAGTCAGTATACAGACTTACAAAAACAGTATCAAGTTGCTCGACATTTAGCCCGATATACTAAGACTCTTTTAAAAGAATTTGTCATTGAATGGAATCAAGTTAATCCGAGCCAAGCCATTCAGGATGAACAAAGTTTAGAAATCATCAAAGCAGCGTTAGATGAATGTTTACAGTTGCATTGTCAACAGTTAGTAACTTCAATTTTGCAAAATGCTATTCATGGAATGAACGAGGGTAATCAATTGTTGGTTTTTACTTCAAAAATAAATAACATTAGTGATGATATTTCCAGAGTAAAGCAAACTCTAATAAACCGTTTTATTTTTAATTTAGAAGTTGAGTTAAATTTGAACAAAGATACGCTTTTTCTAGCGAAAAACAAAATCTCTAATTTTGTAGAAGAAGTGCTAATTTCTATAAAACATTAAGATTGCTTATCAATTGTTTGTTTAGATAAATGTATAAATTATTTAACAGCTAAAATCAAAGCTTTGGTACTATTTGAGAAAAATTTATCCTCAATTTGTCCAACACCTGCATAAAGCGATCGCAGCCCTACCCATTAGATCAGTAGAGGAGTTATTAACCTAAGTTTAGGTAACAACTTCTCTGGAAACAGCACACTTACATACTCAAGGAAATCAACAATGGAAACCAACTTTCAACCCCCATCAACCTCGATGTTAGAATTAACCGCTAATGAGGTGGAAAACGAAATCAATCAAGAATTAAATGACTCTGAATTGGATGCGATCGCTTCTAAGGGATCTTTCACCCGATTTAAGAAGTCAAATTGAGCGGGAGGATGAATAGTAATCCCCATGGCTCGACCGACTGCACCCGCAGCCATAAGTAGAGGTGTTCCTTCTATAAATAATTCAGTTTCGCGTGGATGTAATACCGCCGTTAACTCTCCTAAAGCCGTTTTTTTGACTTGCTTATTCAAATATTCTCGTTCCTGAAATCGTTTAAATTGTTCTTGTTTTTTCTGAATTTCTGCTAAGTTTAAATAATCGAATAAAAAATTATGAAATTGAGCAATTTTTGAGACGGAAATTTTTAGGTTTAACTCTAGGGGGAAATCTTGAATTTCTAATTCTTGCCAATGGTTGATCCAATTGGATAAAAGAGTTGAGTTAGAGCGATCACCAACTTGAATTTGATTAATAAAATCATTTATATTGATAGAAATTAATTCTGCTTCTTCTAGTGCGATCGCTAGAATTCCTCGCCTATCTTTTGGAGTTGCACCCAATAATACTTCCCCAGCATTAACACTGAATAAATATCGACGGCTCCCTAAAGGTTCATTTTCATCAAAAAGAGTCGTAAACACCGCTAAATAACCAGATTTAACAATCCATATTATTTGCGGATTATTTAACAATAGGGGTTGATTACCTTGAATTTTATTAAAATTAGCCATTGCGTTTTTTTGTATCCTTACATTGTGTGAATTAAACGAGCATAAGTTCCTTCTTCTTGGCATAATTGTTCATGGGTTCCCCGTTGTACAACCTTGCCGTTTTCTAAGACAATAATTTCATCGCAATCACGAATTGTACTCAGGCGATGAGCGATAACAATACAAGAACAACCCCGTCGTCGTAGGTTGCGATCAATCATTAATTCTGTTTCTGCATCTAAAGCACTGGTGGCTTCATCTAAGACTAAAATAGCCGGATTTCTAACTAAGGATCTTGCAATTTCTAAACGTTGTCGCTGTCCGCCACTGAGGTTGATTCCCCCTTCTTTTAAAACAGCATTATATCCCCCTGGAAGATTTAAGATGAAGTCGTGAATAACTGAAACTCAAATTTTCAATTAAAGGCAGATCTAAGCGATTATAGCCAAAGCTAACATTACGAAATTCTACATACCCTTCAAGTTGAAATGAGTCTTGATTAAAGGTAAAAAATTGAGGATTATTTTCTCTTTCAACTTCTAAATCAACCGGATTTTGCAACACATCATCCAGTCGGTTTAAATCTGCTTCTAATTCCTGTAGGGTACTGCCAAAATTAACGAGATTATTAACAGGGATTAAAAATTGCTGAGTTAGACTTTGATAAGCAATTAACATTCCAATTGTTAAGCTACCATTCATCACTCGGAATCCTCCCACAATTAAAATAGTAGTAGTCGCTAAAGCTGTTAAAAATGTAGGTAATATAGATAGAATTTGAGTGGGTAATGCTAATGCTTGTTGAGCGTTCAACATTTTTGCATAGTAACCTGCAAATTTAGCAAATAAATCGGATTCTAAACCACTGGCTTTAACGGTTTCAATGGCTTGAATTCCACCAACTGCAACACCAACTACTTTCCCTGTTTCTTGTGCAAGTCTAGTATTAATATCAATACGACTACGGGATAAAAATTGCAAGGTAAAGAAGTTTAAAACAGCAAAAACAATCGCAATACTTGTTAATATTTTATCATAAAAACCCATGATTACAGCATAAAATACCATCATAAAACTATCAATCACGGTTGTAGCGAGTCTTCCTGATAAAATATCTGCAACTCCAGGATCTAAACAGGGGAATGATATAAGAAATGGGTGCAACTTGTCCGATTTGGACTCGAACTTGGGCGGTAGTTCCCGCAGAAATTGTTAGAGAAGGCCCCGTAGAAGACGACCATTTATAACCACTAATATTACTTTTATCAGGTTCTAATTCAACAAAAACCTGTACAAGAGAGGTTTGATTGGTCAATAATCGCTATTTCCTGCCCTTTTTTAATTACATCTCCCGACTCAATTTTTAGATGTAAAAGTTGACCTGCACTGGGTGCTTGAAACTGCACAAGATGGCGGGGTCGAATTAATACCCCTTGACCTGTAACATTCAGTGAAAAAATTAAGAAGCCGAAGATTAAATAAAATCAAGAAAGCATTAGGTGGAAAAGCAATTACCGTAGTAGTAGATGAAACAGGAGATCGGAAAAAAGGGAATAAAACTCAAAATATGTGGTATGAAAATTTTTATTCAGTTTATGCAAATTCATCGTTTGAAAAAATTATGGATTTGGGACAAAAAGGAAGCTAAGAGAGAAAAGGGATTTAGAGGCTAGAATCCCTATATATCAAGTATTGTAGCGACAGGCTGCACCTGATGACACGAACCTTCTATTTTCGCCAAGTCCCTACAAGCCATCTGCAAATCTTATGCCAGAGCAACCTTTAAAAATTTTGATTATTGACGATCATTGCCTGTTGTTAAATGGAACAATTGGTTTAGTGAGCGATCGCTTTCCAGATGCCCAAATCTTCTGGGCGCAAACCGTCCAGAATGCTCTCACCCAAGTCAGGGAACATTTACCCAATCTGGTGATTGCAGATTTGTCCATCCCAAAAACATTAGGAACAGAGGCGTGTATTGAGAACGGATTAGGTTTACCCTCGAATTGGAGCGAATATCTCCACTGATGTTACACATTACCCGGCACTATTGTAAATACGATTAAAAGCCTTTTGAAGGAACGATATAAACAGGGCTTTCCAATTATTAAAGAAATTATTCAAAATGCTAATGATGGGGGTGCAACTACCTTAGATTTTGGTATTGTTCAAGGATTAGATCAATCTGATAACCATCCTTTACCTCTCCTAAAACATCTTAAAACTATCAGATTTTTTATATCGGAAAATTCTGGGCATCTGAAACAGCAATTTTCTGTGTCATTGGATAATAGTTTATTATCGCGCTGTATCTATCCTAATAATAAAATTGAAAATATTGAGTCTAAAGAAAATAAATTACAAGGAAAAGTTAGTTTAAGCTCAGAGAATATAAAAATTAGTTTTGCAGGGATAGAACGAGTTTTACCTGCCCAGGATTTTACATTATTACTGGGTCAAAATCCTAATAATATTTCTCAGTATTTCTGGACTGATTTACAGCAATCTCAATTTTGGAGTAAAAGATCTTCAATTAATGAAGATGGAGATAATGAAAGTGTTCCTGATAAATCAATTCCCCATTGTGCCGTTGTCTTTACTCAGCAACCTTTAGGAAATAAACCGAAAGCAAGGTTAACTCTACAGTGGTCTGTTTTTCTTCCCTTGGCGAGTGAAGATAATCATTTACAACAAGAAGAAGCAGAACAAGAAGCTCATGAGGAAATTGACTGCAATGGGGATAAAAATTACACCCTGTTTCTTCATGGTTACTTCTTTTCGATATTCAAGTGGCAAAAACTTTTTTGTTAGAAGGTGCTCCCTATGTAATGAGAATGTTAGGAATACATGAACGTAGTCCAATTATTAAAGATATTTTAAGCCAATGGGATGATTTACGACATCAGAAGGCGGACTTAAAACAGCAGAAAAAATCCGTAGAAAATATTGAACGGAAAATTGAACAATTAGTGTTTGATTTATCGAATTTATTAGAAACAGAATCGGCTGAAGCAGAATCCCTTCGAGATGATTTGTTGCAAGCGGTCAGAGCCAAAATTAGTCTACATGGATACCGTCCCCAAAGCATTCCTTTTGAATTATTTCAAAATGCTGATGATGCGGTTATGGAGTGGATGCAAATGTCCGAGGAACAACAACCCGAAACCGCCAGAAAAGAGTTTATTATCATTGTTAAAAAAAATCAGCTTTTATTTATCCATGCGGGTAGACCCATCGGTTGTTTCCAACATCCGAATTATCCTGAAAAACAATATCGCCAGAGAGGGTTTGATCGAGATTTAGAAAAGATGCTTACCTTCAATTTTTTTATGAGCCGGAAGTTGCACAATTGGACAGCTTGTTCTACCATAATAATCCTTCTGTCAGAATTCAACAGGATAATTCGTTTATTACGGTTGATATTGAGAATTATGCTAATAGTAACAAGATTCAAGGAGAATTAAAACTTCGTTTTAGTCCAGATCCACCTTTATCCCGACAAATTTTATCAGATTTTAGTGATATCTCAAAAATTTCTTTAGGAGAATCAATTGAAATTATTTCTTACCGTTGTATTAAACTAGAGTGGAAACCTAATACTTACATGAGCGTCTATTTTCAAGAAAATGATCGAGATTGGCTAATTTACACAAATGAGCATTGAAATTATTAAAGGAAACTTATTTACATCACAGTGTCAAACTTTAGTCAACACAGTTAACTGTGTTGGAGTCATGGGAGCAGGTATTGCTTTAGAATTTCGCTTGCGATACCCAGACACGATTATCAAATCCCGCTTCATCTACATCAACTTTTCTGTTATTCTCTATTAATGTTAGTTTTTGAAGAAATTCTTGCCTTTTTTCTTCATCTCTTTCCTGATACCCATAAGTTTTTTTTTCGACTTATACCCAGTTTTCGACAAGCATAACTAATATTTTGTTGGGTCGCTCCCGACCCCCATAATTCCGCCATTTGTTTTTGGGTTTTGTCGCTATTTTCTTTGACAAATTCTCTAAATTTTTCCAGATCCTGAATTTTCGGTTGAGTTCCTACTCCTACAGGTCTCGTGGCTTGATAGTCTCCTGTTTCGCTTTCTTTTTTTAGCCATAGATCTAATGTATTGCGACTAATCTTAAAAAAACGACTTACCTGTGTTTTCTTTTCCCCTCTCTTAACTGCTGCGATGCGCCAGCAGGCGCGGCTAGCGCCATCGCCTTTGAGCGTAAATCGTAACTATAAGGTGCAGGCATAACTATATTTCCTTATTTAGCTATTAGTGCATCTTATCATACTTTCGTCCTAACCATAGCGCGTAGCGCTATAACTCCCCCATCAATACCCGTCGCCTTGTATCTCGATGCTGTTCACTTCGCACAGAACAGTCATCTAAGCGAGTCAGACGGATAAAAATATTCCTAACTTGCTCTTGTTCTTGAGGAGACAATTTATGATAAAAATCATCTGCTGTTTTTGCGATCGCCTCTTGCACTTTTCCAATCTCCTGATACTCATCACAGAGAAGCCAGCGCCCATGTCGCCGTCTCCACAACTGCCATAAAGCGTGTTGCAACAACGGCATCGCCCCAGGTTCTCCTACCACATCTTGCAGCATTAAATCTCTTAATCCCGCCTCAAACCGTAATCTCACGTGAGTCGCTTCGGGACAGCATTGCTTCCTCGCAAGCGTTTGAGCCGTTCTAGGAATTCTGAAGCGGTGAACCGTTCAACACAGTTATCTTTTGTTGACCAAAATAGAGAAGTGTCTCCATTAATAAACTTACCATGACAAACGATATGGAGTAGGGTGTAATGCTGCTGGGTTAACTGCTAACAAAAGTTATCTAAAGTAGGTATATTAATACTATTTTCAGCAAAAGCCAAAATATCGCAAGGTATATTACCTAATGCCGTTTTCACACTTTCTACTGTTGCTTGAACATCAAAAGGATGTAGGCTGTAACGCTCTAAATCTTGGGGACTGGTAACAACAATAATAGCCCTTAAATCTTGCTTACCAATGGGGGGAAAACAGCGATCTGTACTGCTGGGGAGATAGAGGGAAAACGGAAACCTTTGATGCAGTGCTAAAAATTGCCAATTTCCTTCAACAGGAGCGCAAAGTCTTTGCCAGTAAAGAGTTTTGAGTTCTTCATCTTCAACAAAAAGTAGCACCCGCAATCCGTTAGGACTGTTACTTGAATGTTTTGTTGGTCTGCGTGTTGAGATGCCATTGCTTTAATCCAGTTGTTGTACTGGTTTTTAGCGGAGGGAATGTCACCTAACCATCCATGACTGAAGATAAAAACATCCGTAATCGGTTCATGACTTAGGAGAGCAGCCAATTGTTGGCTTAATAATCCATTGGGTTCGGTACGTTCGTTGCCTTGGGCATCAAAGGCAATCAAATAGTAATTTAAGGAGATTTCGGGTAGGGTTTCTAATGGCATGGATCTATTAAAAATATTCAGCGAGAAAGAGTGAAGTTTATAGCCAATCTAACATTTAAGTAAAAACGGTTTCCACTGGGAGAGAGAAATTCGACATAAAGGAACCGGGACAAATTTAACGAGATTCTGCACAAACTTAATTATAAGTTAGTCAGTGATAGCCCAGCTGTTATAGTAGAGAATCTTCATGTCAAAGGCATGGTTCGTATCTCAACACTGTCAGTATTCAAGCGGCTTATTCCTGACTGAAACTGCCTCGAAAACAACAAAAACAAATCTTAGATTTAATAGCTACAGGTGTGGCTCGGACTCCCAAAGAAGCTGCCCTACTGCTCGCCGAAGAAGCCAGTCTTGATGACCCCCGCTTGTTTGTATCGGGGGACTACGCCATTGTTAACATTGACCCGAACTTAACCTTTGCTCCCTCTGATCAGCGCTGGAATGGGTATTGGGGACGGGTGGAAGGCACAGGAACTTCTGGGTTGATTGTGCTGAACTTGGGGAGTGAAGTTCTGCAATTTTATAGCCGAGATTTAGTAGAATTTGATGATGTGCAATAGTGTAACCTTACTCAGATATAGGCTCAAAATCGTACCCATATTTAGAGCGAGATTTGGAATTAGGTTGAATCTTGACAAGTTGGATGTTCTGATTGCGATCGCCGAATTGATTAAACTTAACTTCCCCTGTTCCACCCTTTGCTGTAAAGTCTTTTGAACGCAGGCTTTGAGCTAATCCTTCACGGGTAGGATTATTTTTAAGTCCTTCAATTAAAGCTATAGTAGCATCGTAAGACATTGCAGTTCGCCAGTTAACATCTGCTTTCCAAAGCTCCCTCGAAGTTTCTGGAAAATCGTTTTGAGAGGCTAAAATGTGCCAGGGGACAGCAACAACCATTTCATCTGCATCTGCTCCACCATCTTTTAATGTTTTAGGTGTATAAACATCGTCACCACCCAAGAGGGGAAGCCGTTGCTTGTTTGCTTTCACGACTTTAAGGGCATCATCTAGTTCTGCTGTATTTGGCAGTAATATTAGCACCTCAGCACCACTCTCAATAGATTGTTCTACACTTTGATCTGCATTAAAATTGGGAGCAGATAAATCAAATATTAACTGGCTTGATACTTCTCCTCCTTCTTCACGAAGAAACTTGATAAACTCAGACTTGAGAGATTCGCTATAACCACTTTTAGAATTATAAAAAATGGCTGCTTTCTTCTTCTTTAAAGTTTGCAGCATATACTCTGCTAATGATTTTGCTGCAACAGAATCACTGGGAACAGTCCGAAAGATGTATTTACCAAAATCTGTTAGCTTCACAGAGGTAGTAACTGGGGAAATTGCTACCAGTTTTCCTTTTTCATAAACCTGTCCTGCTGCTAGAGTGACATCACTGGCATAATGTCCTACTACTCCTAGTACATCAGGATTTTTGACCAATTCTTCGGCTATTTTCTTGGCAGTATCGGGTTTGTTGTTATCATCAGCGATTAATATCCGCAATGGGACTTTATTAATACCCCCAGCTTCGTTAATTTCCTTTTGAGCTTGAGCAACTCCTCGCAGGATTTCTAAGGAACCGTTGACATCATTACTAATAGGAACTGATACTGCAATCGTGTATGATTGTAACTGTTTATTTTCTTTTTGTTGAGCTTCAACTTTAGCATTATTTAGGTAGATTCGGGATTCTGGGTCATTAAGGTTTTCCTTCAGGTAAGTGCTTAGGTCTTTTACAGCTTGCTCAAAATTACCAACAGCGATCGCTTCGACTCCAGCCAGCTTATTAGAATTTGTTAGGGTTGGTACTAGGATTTTGTCACCCATGCTCATTTTCCCTTGCTTTTCAGGTTCATTAATACCGTCGCAGAGATGGCGATCGCCCTCACTAACATTGAGATTATTCTGCAAATAGTCACGCACGCGATCGCAACCTTTAGAGAGTAGTTCATCGAATTCTCCCAGCCGCCACAACTCAGTAGTACCATCTTCTCCAATCACAGCCAGCATAATGTTATCAGGGCTAAGGCTAAGATTTTTGATCTGTTTATCTGAGGTAAATTCCATCAATTTTTCGCCATTCAAGTTCCATAAACTGATGATGTTACCTGAAGCAGTCAGAAGTAAGCTACCATCCTGGCTAATCTTGACCAAATTAAACTCATTTCCATCTTGCCGTCCTGGGATCAAGTTAGTTGAGTTTCCCGAAAAGTCTAATAAATCAACATTTCTAAAAGCTGCACCTGCGTCTCCATCACTCACAAAACTAAGTAATAGTGGCTTGCCGTTGGATTGAAAACTAACACCTCGGACAGTATTAGTGGATATATTTTGTTTTAACTGGTTTCCTTTGGTATCCCATAATCGGACTAGAGTGTCGTCTAATGTTTGACTTTCGTTATTTGGATTGTTAGCACCGCCATCACCTATAGTGGCTATTTCCTGACTATCCTGCCTCCAACTGACATTCGTGACCTTATTGGGATGTGCTTTGAATTCGTTTTTTTGCTTGCCCTGCAAATCCAACAAGCGCACCATACCACCATCTCCTGTGGTAGCAATTGTCTGACCGTTGGGGCTAAAACTAACACTTGTGACTTTGGGAAGCCCTGTAAATTTCTTGATCTGGTTGCCTTGTAAGTCCAACAAGCGCACAACACCTTCTGAATCTGTAGTAGCAATTGTCTGACCATCGGGGCTAAAACTAATACTTTCTACTCCCTTTTGAGACAATGGGGATTTGGATAACGGCTGTTTCTCTAAATCCCATAACCTGATTTTTCCGTCATCCCCAAGAGTAACCAGTTGCTTGCCATCAGAAGTAAAAGTGGACATCTTCACTCTGCCTTGAGGCAATTTGAATTTGCTCTGAACCTCGCTGCTGTTAGGCTTCAACAAGCTGACAGTACCATCAACTCCCGTCATAGCTAATTGATTACCATCTAAACTAAAACTGCCTCCCTGACTAATTCTTCCTGGTATGTTTTCTGGTTCGGGTGACTCCGAAAAGTTCCACAGGGCGGCGTTTTCTGACTCTTGTCCATAAAACATCATCGCTTGCTTGCCATTGGAACTCAAACTAACTTCCCTTAAATCCCTGTAGCTGTTTGTGAAGCTTTTCAGTTTTTGAGGCTGTTTACCTGAGAAATCCCAGAGCGTCAGGGCATCTTTATCACCTAATGTCGCTATTAGTAGTTTATCAGTGGATTTAAAACCAATTCCAACTATCTGTATGTTTTTTGGGAGTGAAAATTCTCTTATCATTGCCCCCTGTAAATTCCATAAACGTACAGACTGATCATTTCCAACAGTAACGATTGTGCTGCCATCGGGGCTGAAACTGACGCGCTCAAGACAATAATTCGCGTCGCTACATTTGTGTGCTTCAAATTCTCTTAACTTATTGCCTTGTAAATCCCACAATCGAACTGTTCCATCTTGGGTTGCAGTAGCAAGTTTGCTGCCATCTGGACTGACATTAATACCCCCCGGAAATAGATCTTCTTGTCCTTGTAAATCAGCTACTAATTTTCCATCTTTATTCCACAAGCTAACTTTTTTATTCTCACCTTCTGATGCGATAATAAATAACTGGTTTTCGCTATTTAAAAATATACTATGTACAATACCTGAAGGTGCATCCCATCGATTGATCTCTTTTACGCTATAGGACATATTTCGCAGAGTTTGTTCCACTTGACTATGTAGGTCATTGCTAGGTAAAAATATCTGCTTAATATTTTTACTACTACGGAGGCTATCGACCAAAGCATTTAACTGTTCATTGATACGAAAGTTTGCTTCAGCAGATGATCTAGAGGCACTAACTTGACCTATCTGGGCGTTTCGCTGTCCTATCAGAGCGGCAATGGTTAACCCACTCAATCCCAGCATAACTGCGATCGCAATCCGCCACCGCCAACTAATATTCTGGCGTTTTTGCAAAACACTTTGCTGCACAAACTCAGCTTCTATCTGGTTTAACCAGTTATTATCGGAATTGAGTTCTTGATCCAATACATCGAGATAAGGATTCGCATTCCATAAAAATTGTACAGGTTTCTCTCTCGAACGCTCTGGCTGATTCTGCGATCGCAGTAAAAGTCGGGCAAATTGAGCAGGAACTTTATTCAGATTGTTTTCGATTGGGAACCAGAATCGTCGATCTAACCAATCCAAAACCGAACCAGTCTTATCTAGAATCCCTTTTGGCTGTTTTTTGTACTTATTTTTAACGCTATCCCACTCCAAAGCAGCAGGCGTGAGTCGCCGTTGCAAGAGCAAATCTTGATACTTCTCCTCTAGCCATTTCTGTAATTTATCCCACCCTTTAACTAAAAAATCATGGGCAGGCTCTACATAAGGTTTTCCCGTCTCTTGTCCACTAACAATGAGGCGAGCCTTATCAAGAGATTCTAGGACTACTTTTACTCGCTGATTTTCTTCCTCATTTAGTTGGGTTGGCTCTTGCTTGTTGGCGTAATTCAATTCTGATAATGGCACCCGTCGCCGCACTGGTTCCCCACCTTCGAGCGCCACCATCCGCAACATCACCCGACGCATGGTGTCTCTGTGAGTATCATCCGGTAAACTATTATAGATTTCGTTTGCTGTGCGACTCAAGGAACCTGCTATACCACCCTGCTTGTAGAATTCTTTATCTACAGTTAAGGCACGTTCTTGCTTACCATCTTTTACCCATGCTTGATGCAGCTTAATATAAAGTTCGCTGAGGGTAAATGATAACAACGGTAGAGCCCCCGGCATTTGACTCACTTCATCAATCAGCTGATTAACTAAGTTAGCTGGCTCGAAGTATAATGCCATTTCAGCTGCTGGCTGCTCAATTGCCTGCCGTAACTCATCCAAATTCATAGCTCGAACTGGAAAACGTGCTTCTGCCCAATATTCTTTAAGTGCAGATTCAATAAACCGAGGCTCAAAGTCAGAACGCAAAGTTAACACAATATGAAGTTGCGGACAGTTCTTTAAAGCGTTGATAAGCAGTGCTAAAAACTGCTTCTGAATATCCTCTTTCTGTTCAGTTTGGTTGATAGCAGGATTTACCTGGGGACTCATCGTGATTAACTCTTCAAATTGGTCAATTGTCAGTAGGAGTTTGCGATTCGGATTGGTTTGACTCCAACTAGACAAAATCTGGCTAATATATTCAGGATTTTCCTTTAAGTTATTAGCCAACTGATTGAGTTCATTCTGAATTTGAGTTCTTAGGTTTTTTAACTGCGTTGACTCTTCAGAAGAATTGCATAATTGTACAAAATCGTTAAAACTTTCTTCCAGCAGTAACAATTTTTCCAATAGTGTAGCATCGTTCCAAGCTGTAGCTAGGGTTTCCCTTTTTTGCTCTGATTTTTTCTGAGCCTCTTCTTCTTTCCTTGCCTGTAAAGCCTTATCGAGGAAAATAACCTGGTTTAACTGCTCTGTTAATTGAGTTTTCACGAGCGGAAAAATTGCCTTTGCTAAGGCATTAAAGGGAGATTTACCTGGACGCATTGGTTTTAAAATCTCCCATTGATGTGCATAAGTTATAGGCAGAAATTTGAGAGGAATATCGCGATTGACTTTCAAAATTGCCAAAGTAATTATGTAAGCATAAATGAGAGTAATATCGAACGAACGTAAATGAGAAATCAATCCGGCTTTTACTAAGCTTGATTTACCGGAACCCGATATTCCTAAAACAACTGTTAGTTGTTGTTCGGGTCGAGATACTGGTCGAGACACTCGAACGGATAATTGGTTAACTAGCTGTTGTCTGCCAAAGAAGAAACGTGCGTGTTTTTCGTCAAAGGATTGCAAACCTCGGTAGGGATTGTTATTTTCATCCAGTGGGGGAGCAGGTTTTAATTTCTCTGGTACAAAACCGGGTACAGTAAAAATAAATTCACCTCGAATATGCTTTTGCAACGGCCAAAGTCCAGGGGTTTGTAATTCACTCAAACCATCTTTATTGAGCAAATTCTTCGACAAATACAAATAAAGTTCCGTTGCTGTAATTACCCCATCTCCTGTAAAATCTGCCTTCATATCTTTCAAGCCATTAATCAGAGCTTTAGCAAAAGGAGAATGGAGAGAATCAGGATCGATTCCGCGTTGTTCATCAGTATGGTCTAAAGCTTCTTGATCATGAGCAGCAGAGGTAATAGCTTGCCAAGCTGGATAGCGAATAAAGCGGTCATAATGTTCTCGGTGAATTGTTTCTAACGCTGAAATAACATTTCTACTACTTGACCAACGAAAATTTCCTGCAAAGCAACAATCGAGAATTACTAACAAATGATGACATTCAAGTTTAGACAGCGCTTCATTCAGCTTTTTCATGCGTAGATGAGTCTCTTCCTTTTCTGACTTAGCATCTTGAGGAACTAGAAATCCTGCGGGCCCATCTTCAAAATTACGAGCAGTTCCATGTCCAGCAAAGTAGAATAGTAAGCGATCATTTTGTGTCGGTTTAATTGTTTTGGGTAGTGTTTCAAACAAAAGTTGATTGAGTTCTGCCAATGTTGCTTCAGCTGTTGGTTTAGCCTCATGGGGAAACAACCGAATAACTTCTTGATAGTTGTATTCTTTTTCTAAAAGATCGGCGATCGCTTTAGCATCATTAACAGCCGTTTTAAGGGAGTGAATTCCATTTTGATAATTGTTGATCCCGATAACGACAGCGATGTTGCGATCAAAATTTGTTCTGTTTAGATTCCAATTCATTGTTTGATCCTGACCTAAATTTACAAAAGAGAGAAGGTGCATCTTAACAGTTGTTAAATCATTCCCTATTTAGATGCACCTAACAAAACAGTTCTACGTTGAAGCTTTGGCAATTAGTTTTGACTGCTGATCCCTTTTTTCACAACCAGTGTTACCTGTTCTGTTGTCCATTCATAACTAGCAGAAACCGCAGAATTAACATTTTTTGTTGGCGGAGCATCTTCACTCGCAAAGTAAGCTGCTAAGAATTGGGAGAGGGGAGTGGTTGCTTTTCCTGCATTTTTAGGTTGAATGGGTTTATCTAATGGAGGTAGTTCTAACCAGTCAAAGCTAGTAGCATCAACTGTGGCAAAAACTTTAAGAAAATCTGACCCTGACCCTTCCTGATCACCATTAGGAAGACTGGTTTTAATTGGCCAAAGAATTTCACGCCCTTGATCTAAAGGTTCAAAAGCTGCACCCGTTGGGTAGCCTTTTTGAATACTCCAATCCTGTTGAACTGCCAATATAGTAATATTGAGAGTTTGAAAAGATTCGTTGCGAATCCGCAAACAAGCGAATTGATCGACATCAAGAGTGGGTATGTTATCCGAAGTGTTAAAGGGTTTTAATTCCAGTGGATCGCCCGGTTCGTAATTAGCGGGTAAAGCGCATAATTCTACTTTGATTTTCCCTTTCAGAGGAGACTGAGGATCGTGGTTTTCTAAATCTATAGTGGCGCGATATTTAGACAAATGCACTAAGCGTTTTACTACGGTAATCGCCGCATTTGGATCACCCACTTTAATCGCTGGTCGCAAATTAGCAACGGGTTCTCCAGCACTATCGAAAATTACATATTCATCGGCTTTGATAGATACCTGATAATCAACAGTTTCTGACGATGAAACTAATTCCACCCAACCCTTACCTTCTGACATTGCCAATTCAACAGCTTGCAATGCTGTTTCTGAAGATGGGTCTTTTTCCTGGGGTATTAATAAACGAATCTTACGCACAAGTTGGGTATTAGGAGACAGCAATAAAGCGCAACAACTCGAATCAATATCCTCTATTTTGCTTTGTCCAAACATTCCGGTAATCGTCGCCCAGGAAGTTCCGCCACCGAGTTTCGTAATTTTAACTAATGCTAATCGCTGATCGATCTGAGTCAAATCTGCGATACCAGGATAGATAGCAAATTCTGCACCTTTACGCAAACCTTGCGCTTGACCTGCGTTTAACTTAACCTGTTTATTCTCTGAATCAACCTCGATTACCGATACCGTTAAGTCGGGGGAGGCGAAGTCATTTCCGAAGAAACTGCGATCGCTTTCGCCTTGCAACATCGGTGTTTGTTTTTCAAACTGGCTGTGAATTTTACCAAAAATGTGATTGTGAAGTATTTTGGAAGTAACTTTTGTTCCAAATTTCTCTAAAGACCTTAATAGCCAGTAAGTCAACGCTCCATGACGTTCTCCATCAAAATCTGTCTCGTAAGCATACTCATTGTCTCGACAAGCGGCGAATAAAGTATAACCTTTGGGTTCAGGTAGCCAACCACTACTGGTAACGTTGCGAATATTCTTGTTGTTCTGTGCCAAACTTTGCCAAGTTTGAGCCAATTCATCCGCAGAAGCGACTAAACTTTCTGTGAGTCGTGGTGTTGTGTCAATCTCACCCCCTTCTGCTCGGCGAATATCACAATTATCTCCAAGGTTTCGGGAGGCTCCGCCAGAATGACAACTATCGAGAGCAACTGTAACCACTAATCCTTTTTCTACCATATCCTGTAGGAGTTTTGCTAACTCAAGGTCGCGGACATAGCGAGCTTCCGAGTTACCAATATCCGTAGGAACTAGAGACTCATCAACTCCATTCTCTCCTTTGAGTTTGGGATAAATGGTTGTCGCACGTCCTCCGTGACCGGAGTAGTGAATGTACACTTGATCTTGAGGTTGAGCCTTCTCAGTAATTTCCTTAAACTTGGCGACTATATTTTCATAAGTAGGCCACAATTCTTTGGGTTCCGATGGTTCAAAAGAATATTGAGTATGAGAAGCGGTTAGTTTGATAATCTGCGTTTCGGGTACTTCTAGTCTGTTTTTCAAAAAAGCCTCTACGCTGTTGATGTCTCGGACACATCCTTTCAGGTTCTTGTAGTAACTACCATCAGATAATTTATTAGGGAGGTAACAATCGATTCCGATGAGTAAAGCGTGGAAATTAGAGGAAGTTAAGTTGCTTGTGTTAGCCATATTTTTCAGCCTTTAGGGTTTAATTAAGAATGGGGTTAATGTTGATTAGTGAGTTGAGGGAAAACTTGAAGATTTAAAAAACTGTCCAATCTTGCCCTAAAAATAAGGCTCTTTCTGCTTTTCGGCGTCGAGTTAGTCCTTCTAAAACTTGACCCCCAGCTTTATTCCATCGGGGAAATTGATCCGCCGCGCCTTGAAAATCTCCTTGGTTTAACAGCTTTAATAAGGTTGATTGAAACAGAGAACCAGCACCGAGATTAAAGCAAAAAGAAACTAAGGCTGAGAATTGATTAGAATTAATCGAAACTTCCACTGCTTCTGTAACGGCTTCTTCAAATTCTTCTAAATCTTGACGCAGTAATTCTTCTGCTTTTGCTTCTGTAATAATCATTCCAGGTTCTACGGTTTTGGTGTGTCCGTATCCAATTGTCCACACATCAACAGCATCTTGATAGGCTTCTAATTCCATTCCTTCAAAGGATTTAATGAGCTTTACTCCTTGAGAATTAATTGCCATTCCGCCACGAGTCCCAACATCAGTAACAACGGGAGGAACTTGATCAACAGAAGCAATCGTAAAGGTTTCAGCGAGTGAGAATTGTAAGGCTTTTTGCAGTAATTTGATTTCTCCCTCAGTTGAAATGGCTTTAACGGCTAAACCATTTTTATATTCATAAATAGTGCCATTGGGAAAAATTTCTAGCATACGTTCCATTGTTTTCTCCTGGGTTATTGTTGTCTGAAAGGGTGATTGAGAATTTGATTAACTGGGTGTATTGCTACTTCTAGTCAAAACCAGTTGATTAACTAGCGGTTTCGGTTAGTTGGGGGGTCGAATTATCAACTTTAGTTTTCCACAGTTCACAAACGGTTTCAGAGGTCGCTGATGAAATCCCAGAGGTGGCTGAAGAAATGGTTTTTATAATTAGCACAGCCAAAATCACAGCAATAGAAGATGCTAATCCTAAATGACTGGCTAAAATAGGTGCTAATAAAACCGTAGCTTTCTCGGAATTTTCTTGGTAAATGGCTTGGATTTTTTGCTTCAATTCCTGATCACCAAATAGATCACTACACATCAACTGATAAGCTTTGACGTTTAATTTTTGAAAGAAGCGATCGCCTGCATTAATCGTTTCTTGATCAAACCCGCTTTTAGGAGTTGCAGTTAAGGCAGCTTCTAAACTATCTAAAGATGAAGCAGAACGAGAGGTTGATTCGTTGGCGAGTTCTTGTTCCTGAATGGCGAGTTGTGCCTTGAGGGTATCTTCATCCAGTTCTATGAGTTTTTGGGCGAATTCATTAGTAATAATCATCAATTTTTCCTTCGGTTTCTGGGATCAAATGAATTAGTTCTATTCAAGACAATGAAGAACTGTAAAATAGCAGCCAAGCTATCTAACGGGAAATAAAATGTACAAAAAACTGTCCGTCGGGAATGCAGGTATCTTTAATCATTCCGTAGGAATAATGAAGAAATTCACCCTTTTTATTGTTGCCATAGGGGTCATTGATATCATAACCTTCTGCAAACCATTCTCCATAGGGATCGTGAACAATAAACCCTTTGCTGTCATATCCAACTAAGACGATAATATGTCCACTTCGAGTAAAAAAGCCATGTACAACGGCTGGATTTCCATTCACTAACCAATCTTTTACTTGTTCAATGGTTGCTGTTGTCGTGAACTTATCTTTAGCTCCATAATTACGAACAATCACAGCCAGATCATCACCGGAATGACGACTTAATCCTTGATCTAACGCATATTGATAAAGCTCATCCTCAAACTGTCCCTGACTCTGTTTTCGAGAGATTTTGAGATACTCTAAACACATTGCGATCGAGGTAACATTGCAGGAACCCGTCGGGTTATGGAAGTTATCATTTTGAGATTTGTAAGGAACAGGTAATTTAATCTCATCCCGTCTTGGATAAACTTTAGTATTGCCTTCTAAAATCTCGGCGTGTTCTCCAAAAACGTACCAAGTCCAACTGTTGTTAATGGGTGTATCTGCTAAGGTAATTTTTAAATGACCCCGTTCTACCTCAAATGATGTAATTTTAAGGGTTTTACCGACTTTGATCTCCTGTTTTTCGATTGCTAGTAGGGTATTAGATTGTAAGGGTTTTGTTTTTAGGAGAGTATCTTTGATAATTTTAATCTGAATGAGTGCCGCACTTTCTCCGCCTCGTGCTGATACTTGATCAGATTCCAGTAATTCTTGAGCCGTTCTGCTTCCTAAAAATTCAGGTTCATAACAGCGTTTTAGGTTTTGAAATCGCTGCAAAGCTGCAATAGAAACAGTACCAAAGACATCTTCTAAATTGGAGGAAAGAAACCCTTGATTAATCAGAATTTCCTGAATTTGTGAGCTTAGATCTTGATCTTGTTGAAGATGATAGAAGTCATATTTTAGATTAGCTTCCAAGAAAGATTGCAAATTCATTTTGTATCCTCAGTTTGAATTTTAAAAAATTAGCACTGACTGATAATTGACTAAAGATATTAGAAATTAAATCATTTCCCGTTCAATTAAAAATTTTATTTTTAATTGAATTGTTTTTTAGGAATTAAATTGATTTGTAAACAAGATAGCTTTTAACCTCGAACTTATTCAACCTATAAATCTCATAAAAAACATCACTGAAAAGCTCATGATAAAATCCGCCATCAGTATATACTTGCCTACAAAAGAATATTCCAATAACCCTTAAGCCAATCTACAAGCCTATGATGAACTTAGATTTTGTTCTTAAAATCGTGAACCGTAAGCTGATTGAGAGTCAAAACCCTCCCCTGAATACGGCAGAAGATCTAATACTGCGAGGCATTTGGGAATACAAGACCTATAACGTCGTTGCTGAAGAAGCGGGCTACAGCCCCGGTTACTTTACTAATGTGGTTGCGCCGGAGTTGTTCCGACGACTTTCGGAAATTACGAACGAACGGGTTACTAAAAAAAACTGTCGGGCACTTTTGGAATCTTATGTTGCTACCTGGGGCATACCTGAGAAAACGTTACCCCGTCAAAATCCAGTCAGCTTTTCTGCAACGACTTTGCCGGATTTATCACCTTGCTTTCCCAGTGGAGCCGTTGCTCTGGGTTCCCCATTTTATATAGAACGTTCCCCCATTCAAGAGCAAGTTTATGCAGAAATTTGTAAACCAGGAGCCTTGGTGCGAATTAAAGCACCTCAAGAAATGGGTAAAACATCTCTACTCCTTAGAGTTCTAGACTATGCCCATCGCTTGGACTATCGCACCGTTAATCTCAATCTACAGCAAGTTGACCAAGCGATTTTGAAAGATGTAAATCGATTTTTGCGCTGGCTGTGCGCCAGTATTACCCGTCAGCTTGGCAAAGACTCTAACTTAGATAATTATTGGGATGAAGATATTGGCAGCAAAATTAGTTGCACTCTCTATTTACGAAATTATTTGCTAGAAACCATCGATTCTCCTCTTGTTCTGGCGTTGGATGAAGTCAACCAAATTTTTGAATATCCTGAAGTGGCGAAAGATTTTTTTTCTTTACTGCGTTCTTGGTATGAAGAAGCGAAAAGGCTACCTGTTTGGAAGAAGTTGCGCCTAATTGTAGTTCATTCCACAGAAATCTATGTCCCCCTACAGCTTAAGCAGTCCCCTTTTAATGTGGGACTACCCATTCAGTTAAACAGTTTCAGTTTAGAAGAAGTGCAGGAGTTAGCCAAACGCTATGGGCTTAACTGGGCTGATGGAGAAGACGCAAAACTTCTGATGGGTATGGTAGGAGGACATCCAGCACTCGTACACACAGCTATCTATCATCTAAGTCGTGGGGATGTAACCCTCACCCAACTGCTGCAAACTGCGCCCACATCCACTGGGGTTTATTCCAGCCACTTGCGGCGTCATCAAGCAATTTTGGAAGAACAGCAGGAGTTAGCGATCGCTTTTAATACGGCTATGACTACTCCTGACCCCGTACCATTAGAACCTATCCTAGCTTACAAGTTAAGCAGCATGGGGTTAATTCAACTAGATGGCAATAAAGCAATGCCCAGTTATCAGTTGTACCGAGAGTATTTCCAGCAAACCTTAAGAAAAAGATGAGATTGCTGATTAGCTACAAGTTATATGATACACCTTTTCTCACTTAACTTAAAACACATTTGTTAGCCTTGTAGTTTTAAAGGATAAAGCTATGGTTAGTGATTTTCCTAAAGTCCCGCGATCAATTATGAATGCCTATCGGGATGAATCTGCTATCGAAATGCAAATCTTTGATGGAAATCTGCCAGATGATTTGCAGGGTCACATTTTTATTGTTGCACCCGTTGGTACTGTCAGTTCTAAAGGTTTGCCAGATAAAAATGGCAACACATTTATGAATGGTGACGGAATGATTTATCGGCTTGATTTTGATCAGAAAGGAAAAGTGAGTTTGAAGCGAAAAATTGCCAAGTCACCCGATTACTGGGCTGACAAAGTAACCCATGATAATAATAATGAATTGCTAAAATTTCGGAATTATGGCCTTGTGAGATTTTCTGACTTGCTGGGCTTTCGCAATGAGTTAAATACAGCTTTTTTGCCTATAAAATTTCCGGGAGATCCCCATGAACGTTTACTCGTAACTTATGATGCAGGTCGCCCCTATGAAATTGACACAGAAACTCTCGAAGCAGTCACTCCAATTGGGGAAATGAAAGAATGGGAACCACTGATCAATCAACCTCCATATCCCTTTAAACCTATTTTAAGCACGGCACATCCGGCTTTTGATCCGCATAAATCCGAGATGTTTACGGTGAATTATAGCAGGTCACTCCCTAATATTTTAGGAATAGATAAAATCCTTGATGTTTTTAATAAAAAATTAGATGAGACATCCAGAGGAACGGATCAAGAAAGATATAAAATAGCTCTTGCTTTATTAAAAAAGATAATATTTGAATCGAATTTATGGACTAATAACTTTGCCAATCTGATGAGATGGGATGGCGTAAACTCCCTGCAAAAATGGCAGCTAATAAACCTGAATGGCTCACCCGTCAAAATTCGGCAAAGTATACATCAAATCGGAGTGACTCAAGATTATGTAGTGCTTATGGATACAGCCTTTGCGACTGGAATTGAGCAGGTAATCTCTAACTTTCCTGAAATTCCCCTAATCAAAGAGTTAGCCCGCTTTATACCGTCACCCGATACCATACTCTATCTTGTTGAGCGCAATAAATTACAAGAGAACGAAGAAATATAGCGTTTCTTATATCAATAAAGTACAACAATCTCAGGCTGTCATTATGATTACAGTTCTCGGATATAACATCAAAGAAAAAGTATACGCTGAAGGAAAAATTATTTATTACCGAGGGCTAAATCTACAAAATGAACAGTCTGTCCTGATTAAAATTCAGCAAATTGAATATCCAACACTGGAAGATCTTACTAGCTTTAGACAAGAATATAAAATCACTCAAAATTTAGCTTGCACAGGAATTATCAGACCTTATAAACTGGAGAATTATAAAAATGGTTTAGCTTTGGTTTTAGAAGATTTCGACGGTCAACCTCTATCTCAGTTAATCCAAGCTAATCAACTGTCTATCAAAGATTTTCTAACCCTTGCTATTTCTCTAGCAGAAACCTTGACTCAACTTCATAATCTATCGATTATTCATAAAAATATAAAACCTAGCAATATTTTCATTAACCCAAAAACAAATGAGGTAAAGCTAACTGGCTTTAGTCAGGCGATAACTCTACCCAAAGAGCAACAAACAATTAGCAATCATAAATTACTAGAAGACTCCCTTGCTTACATTTCACCTGAACAAACGGGGAGAATGAATCGTTATATTGACTACCGAACTGATTTTTATGCTTTGGGGATTACTTTTTATGAAATTGTTACTGGAACTGTACCTTTTAATTCTTCCGATCTGATTGAATTAGTTTACTGTCATATTGCCAAACAGCCAGTCTCCCCTTCAGAAATAGCAAATATTCCTGAAGCTATTTCAAATATTATCCTGAAACTTTTAGCGAAAAATGCTGAAGATCGATACCAAAGTGCTGCGGGACTTAAATTTGATTTAGAACAATGTTTGTTGCAACTCGAAACGAACGGAAAAATTGAAACTTTTGTACTCGGTCGGCGCGATCGCGGTAATCAACTGCTTATCCCGCAAAAACTTTATGGACGAGAGCAAGAAGTGGAAGCTATCTTAAATGCGTTTGCCAGAGTTACTCAAGGAACAACCGAGATCATGCTTGTTTCGGGTTACTCAGGGATTGGCAAAACCTCTATTGTTAATGAAGTTCATAAACCGATCTTACAAGCACGAGGGTATTTTATTTCCGGGAAATTTGATCAATAAGCTGCTACGCAGCTTGATTGTATAATAGAAAATTAAGCGTTTCAACGGAGATAGTCCCAAATGCCAGCGAAAAATCATCTATCTAAAGGGCAAAAAGAAAGATTGCTGAAAGAAATGAGAGAA
>NZ_JADEWU010000153.1:0-2333 GCF_015207485.1 Planktothrix mougeotii LEGE 06226 | reverse complement strand
AACTTCACCCTAGAAATAGGAGTGGGAGAAATCCCAAAAAAACCGGGAATCGGCAAATACAACAATTTTTGTCGGTTCCCAATCCAATATTCACGGGGAATAAATTCCCCTGAGTCGTGTTTCCTCTGTTGTCTGAAGACGCGCTCGTTTCCACACTCCCATCCTACTTTTATGAGTGAAAATCAAGAACAACAAAGTCAAAGTCAATCCCCTAAAACGACCGATACCGGGAATTCTCCCCAAATTCCCATTCGTTCGTTGGTTCGCAAAAGTCGTGCAGAATGGCTGAAGGAACTTTGCACGAACTTGGAGGTGACGAAGACCCAACCCCCAACTTCTACTGAAGCACCGCATTCTGCTCCACTACCCAGAACAGCCAACCAGATTGTTCTTTATCAACCCCCACTCACCTCATCTTCCCCGAAACCGGAAAAACGAAAACGTTTTGTTTTCCCCAGAACCATTCCGGTTAACTTAGTTCCTCTAATCTTAGCGTTGTTGATTTTAGTTCCCGGCGGAATTGGGGTTTTAGCCGTGGGTCTATTGTTCCGTTTACCCGCTTTACCCAATTGTCCTAAAATTTTCTGGCCGGTAGCCTCTGCTTCGTTACGGTTATATTGTGCAGAATCTGCCGCTAATAAACAAACCGTTGCCGATTTATTAGTCGCCATTGATTTAGTCAATAGTTTACCAGAAGATCATCCTCTACGTCCCGAAATTAATCGCCAAATTGAACAATGGTCAATGGATATTTTAGATTTGGCTGAACAAATGTTCCAAGCGGGTCAACTCTCAGAAGCCATTGCCGCCGCAGAAAAAACCCCTGAACATACCCCGGCTGCTGCTCAAGTTTCTAAACGCATTGACCAATGGAATTCTATTTGGGATGAAGCGGAAAAAGTTTATGAGGAAACTGAGAATTTAATGCGCCAAGAAAAGTTGAATTTGGCGTTTAAAGAAGCCACATTATTATTAAATTTGGGGAATAATTATTGGGGGACAACTAAATATCAAGAACTCACAGATCGGATTGCAATTACCCGCGAAGATAGCCAAAAATTAGCCAAAGCTAGAAGTTTAATTGAACAGGGCAGTGTTGATAATTTGATTGCAGCTACAAAGTTAATTGATCAGCTTTCCCCTGAGAGTTATTTAAAAGATGCTGGACAAAAAGAAATTACCACCATCAGCAATAAAATTATGGCGTTGGCTGAAGAAACGCTCAAAAATGGCAATTGGCAAGAAGCGATTAATATTGTCAATAAAATTCCCAGTAGTGCCAATTTACAAGAAAATGTTAAGGATTTTGTTGTTTTAGCAAAAGCTAATGTTCCCGCTTTATTAGATACCGTTGCTGGATTAAAAGATGCGATCGCCCAAGCTCAAAAAATCGGTCGAGATCGCCCCCTTTATCAAAAAGCCCAAGAGTATATTAACAATTGGCAAGGATCAATTGCCGATGTTGCCACCTTAGAGCGGGCCAGACAATTAGCTCAACCCGGAGGCGTTAACGATCTCAGAGCGGCCATTGCCCAAGTTCAAACCATTCCCGCTTCTAACCCCCGTGGACAGGAAGCTAAAACTGAAATGGTGAGTTGGACACGTCGCATTGAAGAAATTGAAGATAAACCGTTATTAGACATGGCCGAACAATTGGCCAGTTTTGGAGATACGGATTCTCTCAAACAAGCCATCGCCCAAGCTCAAAAAATTGGTCGCGGACGGGCTTTATATGATAATGCCCAAAATCATATTGCGGAATGGAGAGATCGCAGTCAACGATTAGAATATCAACCGATTTTAGACCGAGCAGAACAGTTAGCCGCCGAAGGCAATTATGCAGAGGCCATTGCCCAAGCCCAACAAATCTCCTCCGGTATTGTCTTATATAGCACCGCTAATAGCAAAATTCGCCAATGGAAAACCCAACTCCGGGATGTCGAAAATCTCCAAAATTCAGAAACCCTAGCAGCACCAGGAACCCCGGATTCCTATGTAGCGGCTATTAATATGGCGAATAAAGTCTCGAATTCCAGCCGATTACGTTCACAAGTTGATCAACTCATTAATCAATGGAGCCAAAGTTTATTACAACTCGGCTTAGATCAATCCACTTATGATCTCCCTGGGGCGATTGGGATTTTAAAGAAAATTCCCCCTGGAACTAGCACTTATTCCCAAGCTCAAGCTCAAATTCAAGATTGGCAACAATGGTTAAATCCTCCAACTCCTCAACCGGAATATCAACCCCCCGTTGAAAACGTACAGCCCCCCGTTGAAGAGGTACAACCGCCCATTGAAGAGGTACAACCGCCCCCCGAACCCAATGAACC